>JBLHMX010000001.1:0-38233 GCA_047622625.1 Paracoccaceae bacterium
TGCCTGACCTTTACCCGTGCCCACCGGCAAGGTCAACCGAACGCAAGGGTGCATTGGTGATGTTTTCGCGGATAAATTCCGCAAATGAAACCGGACACATCTAGTACTATAAAAGCGCCCGACACCGAAACGTTGATCGGTGCTTAGGTTCCCGCCAAATAATTCTCTTGATTGAAGTTGGACCACATCGAATACTTGAGGGCAGCATGCAGACGACTAACAGTCATCAAGCAAGCGCTGGGTTCCGGCGATTTGGATGGCTTGAAAGCTCTGCTGCGAGAGTATCCGAATTGGGATATTGACCAGCTTGCGGTTTTGTCGGGCGTAACTATCGATCCAGAGGTCTACGTGCGCAATATTTTCAAAGAAATTGCCGCCTATTTTCCGCCTCGTGGACGGTTGTTTCCGGTGCGTAGTGGCAGCGAACTTGTCGGAATGGCCTTCCTTAGACCAGTTCGCAAAGACGCCTGTGAAGTAAAGCGGATGTACGTGCGCCCGGATCAAAGCCGACAGTGGCTTGGGGCGAAATAACTTGACCAATTAATTGATGAAGCGGTTGCAATGGGTTACGCGCGCATTCTGCTTGATAGCGCCACTTACATGCCAAGTGCTCATGCGCTTTATCGTTCAAGAGGACTTTTGGACATCAAGTTCTACCCGGAAGGTGAGACCGACGAAGTATTTAAACCTTTCATGGTCTATATGGAAAGAATTCTGTGACCGCGGATCGACGCGAAAACTGAACCTATAAATCTACTTTTCAATCTTAGGCCGCCACCCAGGTTTTGCAAACAGCCTCATCCAGACCTCAGATGGCGTTTTTGAGCAACGCAGATCACGCCCAAGTTCTGGCAATTCAGAAAACCAGACTTTCAGCGGATTTCGGCTGTCAAAATCGCGCACCAGACCATAGATCGGCGTTTCTTCCTCGACCTGAAAACTGCCAAACATCCGGTCCCAGATAATCAGTATACCGGCATAGTTTTTATCCAAATACTTCTGATCAGAGCCATGGTGCACGCGGTGATGGGATGGGGTGTTCAACACATATTCAAGCGGCCCCAACTTGCCAATCAGTTCGGTATGAAGCCAAGTTTGGTAGGCCAGCACAACAAGCATGCAGAAGAACACCACTTCTGGCGCGAAACCCAGGAAAATCATCGGTAAATGGGCCAGGAAGGCCCAGACACCTTCAAACGGTCCAAAGCGCACTGCAGTGATGATATTCATGTCGCGGGACGAATGGTGAACTGCATGTTGCGTCCATAGAATCCGCACCATGTGGGCCGTTTTGTGTTCCCAATAATACGTTATATCTGCAACGACAACCGCAAGTATCAACCCAAGTGCGGTTGTCGGAATGGCCCAGGTCACGATCGTTTCAGCGATCACATAATAAGCCCCATAGGCGCCTGTAAAAATCACAACCTCGAATAGGATCGAAGGTATCTGAGTCGATGCCGACACTAGCATTTCGCCAATAGTTCTGGCCTTTAATTTCCCGCTGAACCAAGCCTCGGCGATCTCGATTAACAGGATCGCAGCCCCGATTAGGAAAAATGCCTCATCAATGTCGCTGCCAAGCGCCGCCAATACTTCAAAATTCATTTCACTTTCCTTTTGTACCTTTTTCAAACGTAGCCCACGCCATCGCGCAGGCCTCTGCATGAGTTGCTTGACCACGTCGCACCATCGTCCATGCCGCATAAATCAGCCCGTCATAGACCTCGGCGATCCACTCATCTGACAAGTTGGTGGCAAATGCGCCTTCAGATCGGGCGGCTTTGATTGCGGCTAAAGTTTCATCGACGCTTGACTGATAAAGTTCTGCGATTTCAGGGTCTTGTTGTACTGGATCAAGCGTTAAGAACCATTGGCGATCGGCCAAGGGAATGATTGCGGCCAAGGCCAGTTTCAATCCGTCAAGGTTACTACGTGCGCTATTAGTTGCCGCATCCACCGCTGCATCAAGTTCGCGCTTTGCAATCTGGGCCAATTCGACCATCAGCGCCTCGCGTGTGGCAAAGTGGCGATACAGCGTTGCCCGCCCAACTCCGGCTTCTTTTGCCACATCCAAGATACTCGCACCGGGATTCGCGCCAAAAACGTGAAAAGCCGCTTCTAAGATCGCTGTGTGAGAGTCTGAATTGGACATGAGACACATATGTCTCATTCATCAACAGATTTCAAGCCCAAATCATAGCAATGCAGTTTCAGTGCTCAAGATCCATGTCGACGCCTGCTCGACACGTGCACGCTGACGCCGCTCAATTATCGCGCTGTTATTGCACCCAATTGGGTTTGCGCTTTTCAAAAAATGCCGCAATCCCTTCGGCGGCCTCGTCGCCCTCCCAACAAGCGACCAGTCGATCGATCGTATCATCAATAACCGGCTCCGTAATTGAAGGACCTAGCGAACGGGCCAGACGCTTGGCCGCAGCCACCGCACCGGGCGCTGCTTGCAAGTAGGGTACAACTTCGGCCTCAACCGCTGCGTCCAAATCTTCGGCTGCAACCACGCGCGACAGAAGGTTCAGCGAAAGCGCTTCATCGGCCCCAAACAATCGCGCCGACATAAACACACGCCGCGCCTTATCTTCCCCCATACGTGCCAGGACATAAGGGCTGATTGTCGCCGGAATTAAGCCAAGTTTCACCTCGGTCAAACCGAACTTCGCGCCAGTTACACCGACGACAGCGTCACACACTGACATCAAGCCAATCCCGCCGCCAAACGCATTGCCATGCACCCGCCCAATCAGGGGTTTAGGTAATGTATTCAGCGTATTAAGTGCATCAGCCAAGATACGCGCCTCGGCCCGACGTTCGGTATTACTTGCCGCCATTTGCGCTTGCATCCACCGCAAATCACCGCCTGCGCAAAACGATTTCCCCTCGCCCGCCAGCACGACAACCCGCACCGCGTCATCTGCCGCCAAATGGGCCGCTGCCACGTTCAATTCACGCAGCATTTCACCTGACATCGCGTTATGTTTGTCGCCGCGCGCCAGCCAAAGGGTGGCCACGCCGCGCGCATCGGTTTCGATTTTCAAGGTTTCAAACATCACAAGCCCCGCAGTTTCCGTGCCATTTCAGCCGCCGCGATCAAAACGTCGCGATCCAGCCCTGTCTTATAACCCAATCCGATCAGCCGATCATGCATAGCCTCGCTTGCGACATTACCTTCGGCGCCTGGCGCATAAGGGCACCCGCCCAGCCCGCCAACCGCCCCGTCAAAAACCCGCAAGCCAAGGTCAAGCGACACTTCAATATTTTCCAACGCGCGCCCCGCGGTATCGTGGTAATGTCCAGCCAGCATTCGCGCTGGAACCTCGTCCAGGACCGCACGTATCATCGCCGAAATACTTTCTGGTGTGCCCTGCCCGATTGTATCGCCAAGCGAGATTTCATGAACACCTGCATCACGCAGTTTCGCAGCCAAACCAGCGACTACTTTGGGGTCCGTCGGCCCATCAAATGGGCAATCAGTGACGCAAGAAATATACCCCCGAACCGGAATTCCATCGTCATTTGCCGCCAGCACAATAGGCGCAAACCTTTCGAGACATTCGGCAATCGAACCGTTTGCATTGGCTTGGCTAAACCCTTCAGAAGCCGCCGAAAAAATCGCGACTTCGTCAGCCTTGGCAGCTTTGGCGCGTTGGTACCCCTGCAAATTTGGCGTAAGTCCCGCGTATGAAACGCCGTTTTCACGCGCAATTCCGGCCAAAACTTCGGCCCCGTCAGCCATTTGCGGTACCCATTTTGGTGACACAAAACTGGCCACTTCGATGCGTCTAAATCCTGCACCTGACAGCAGATCGACCAGCGCGATTTTATCACACGCGGGGATCATTCTAGCCTCATTTTGCAAGCCGTCCCTTGGGCCGACCTCGAATATTTCCACGTAGTCAGACATCGGGCACCTCGTAGAAAATTTTGTAGTACAACCTTTCCGCCCCTTCAGGTGGCAAAGACCTTTGAAATGCGGGTCGGGCCATCAGACGCGCCAAATACGCCGAAACATTGGGCAAACTATCAAGCCGTACAAACTTTGCTGCACCATAAACCGAGTACCCGATATTTGTGTCGACCGCAGAAAACCCGCTGGCCAACATATAGTCCTGATTTTTCAAAGCCTCTTCCAGAACCCCCAACGTGCGCTTTAAACGCATGGCTTCGTATTTCATAACGCTGGGCGAGCGCATCCAGTTTTCGCGCAGCACAACGTGATGTTGCGTCAGCGTTGCCAAGTGCTGGCCGATAGTTTCAGCGAAATGCAACCATTGCACCCATTGCCAATGCTCAGGGTTGCCAACGGGCCGTCCCAATTTACATTCCGGATAGGTTTCAACCAAATATTCTGTAATCGCGCCTGTCTCAAAAACCGTTATATCACCGTCTTCCAATGCCGGAACACGTCCCGCAGGTGACAACTGGCGATAGTCATCGGTATAAAGTGGCGCGCGAAACGAATGCACGACCAGTTCAAACTCCAACTCCATTTCGTAAAGAAGCGCCAGTGAGCGCGTTGAACGACTTTCCCACCCGTGATGCAGCCGCCTCATTCTTCGACCTTTAGCACGATTAGCGCCGCACCGCTTTCCACTTGTGTTCCAGCCTGCGCCAACACCTCGGCTACGATACCATCACGCGGTGCGGTCATTACATGTTCCATTTTCATGGCCTCAAGAACCGCCAATCGATCACCGGCTTTAACAGGATCATCTGCCGAGACGAACACGGCCTTCAACATCCCCGGCATCGGTGAATTAACCACATTTCCGGCGTTGCCTGCCATAACTTCACGCGCCAATGGATCAGGGATATCAAAATGCCAAGCTTGGCCCGCAAACACACTGACGGTTGCGTTTTTCACAATCACATTTGCAGATAGTTTCGTGCCATTGACCCACCAATCGCCACCACGGTTTTGCACAGAAACCGTCGCGCCGTTTATCGCAATCTCAAATCCGTCCGCCGCCCGTACCGATAGCTCCGCCGATATGTTTTCACCATCAAGGGTCAAATCCACTCGCTGTGAAAGCGGTTGCCAAATCGAAAATCCACGGGTCCAATCACCGTCATTATGCAGCCCGGTTGCACCAAGCACCGCCAAAGCCACCACGCCGACCGGCATTGGCCCAACTGCAGTTAGCGTTGCAAGATCGCGTTCGATCAAACCCGTATCGACCTGGCCTACGGCAAACCCTTGGTGCCTGCAAAGCGCCCCCAAAAATTCCAAATTGGTGACCGATCCCGCCACTTCTGTCGCGGCCAACGATTGTTCCATCCTTGCCAACGCAATTTCCCGATTGGCCCCATGTACGACTAGCTTGGCGATCATCGGGTCGTAAAACGGCGAGATTTTGTCACCTGCCCGAACGCCACTATCCGCCCGCGCACCCCTTGGAAATTCCAGATGCGTCAGCGTACCGGTTGCAGGCAAAAACCCCTTTGGCACGTCTTCTGAATAAAGCCGGGCCTCGAACGCATGGCCCGTGATTGCAAGTTCATCTTGCGCCAACGGCAAGGGCTCGCCCGCCGCTACACGCAATTGCCATTCGACCAGGTCAACGCCAGTAATCATTTCTGTGACTGGATGTTCCACCTGCAAACGCGTGTTCATTTCCATGAACCAAAACCGATCGGCAAGCAGACCGTCCGTGCCGTCGACAATGAACTCGATCGTGCCAGCGCCACTGTATCCAATTGTTTTCGCTGCCTGCACCGCCGCCGCGCCCATAGCGGCGCGAACTTCGTCGGTCATGCCCGGCGCGGGTGCCTCTTCGATCACCTTTTGGTGACGCCGTTGAAGCGAGCAATCGCGTTCAAACAAATGCACGACGTTACCGTGGTTGTCGCCAAAAACCTGGACCTCTATGTGGCGCGGGCTAAGAATGTATTTTTCAATCAAAACGTCATCATTGCCAAAAGCCGCCTTGGCTTCGCTGCGAGCCGAGGCCAACATATCAGCAAAATCCACAGGATCATCGACACGGCGCATGCCCTTGCCACCGCCACCCGCCACGGCTTTAACAAGCACTGGATAACCAATCTTGTCCGCCTCACCGGACAGAAAATGATCGTCTTGCTTGTCGCGGTGATAACCAGGCACCACTGGAACGCCTGCTTTTATCATCAAAACCTTGGCGGCGTCTTTCAAGCCCATCGCCCGGATCGCATCGGCCGAGGGGCCGATAAACACAAGCCCAGCTGCTTCTACTGCTTCAACAAATTCAGGATTTTCTGACAAAAACCCATAGCCGGGATGGATCGCCTGAGCGCCGATATCCAACGCCGCTTGAATAATTCGCCCACTCAAAAGGTAACTTTCAGCGGCGGGCGAGCGACCAATATGCACAGCCTCATCTGCCATCGCCACATGTTTGGCCATCTGATCCGCATCGGAAAACACAGCGACGGTTTTGACGCCCATTGCACGCGCCGTTTCCATCACGCGACAAGCGATTTCACCACGATTGGCGATTAGGATTTTGTCAAACATCACACCGTCTTTCGTTAAATCCGCTTCCAGCTGCCGCCAAGCAACGCCTCGGCTTCGGCCACCATTTTCGTCATAATTTCTGCCGCTGGCACAATGTCGTGAACCAGCCCCGCTGCTTCGCCTATGAAGGTGTTCGATCCCTTGGGATCACCCTTCATCCATGCCGCACTCCAGGCCAGGCCTACGGTTTTTGTTGCCGCTTTAAGGCCCTCAATGTCTTTGTGCCAACGTTCTGTAAACTCGTTTTGCAGAACACGGGCCGAATATCGATCGGGCCAATTCAAATCGCGCGCCAAATCCATAACGCTGCTGCGCACCGTCTCGTCGCCAGTTGCCGCCAAAGCCGCATCGTGCATCGCGTCAGCAACTTGAGCTTCGTTTGACGCCCAAAACCGCGAGCCCACAAGAACACCATCGGCCCCCAACATTAGACTAGCCGCCAAACCGCGCCCATCGGCAATACCTCCAGCGGCACACAGAACCACATCAGGTGCATTTTTAGCCAACCAATCGGCAACTTCTGGCACGATTGTCAGGGTAGCGCGGCTTCCGCCATGTCCGCCCGCTTCAGCCCCTTGGGCCACGATCACGTCGGCACCAGAGTTAGCCGCATGTTTGGCGTCACGCAGGGTTTGAATCTGACAAATCAGTGGTACATTTGCCGCCTTGATCGCAGGTGCAAAGGGTTCTGGATCGCCAAACGATAAGAACATTGCCGCAGGGGCGTGGTTTAAGATCAGCTCAAGTAACTCTGGCTGCTCTGCTAAACGCCACGTGATCAACCCGCAGCCAATTTTCTGATTTCCTGCATCCTGAAATGCAGCTTTAAGCCAATCCGCATTGCCGTATCCACCACCGATCAGACCAAGACCACCGGCGCGGGTGACAGCGCTTGCCAGTTTACCACCAGCGGCATAGGCCATCGGCGCCGACAAAACCGGGTGTTTTATGCCGAAGAACTTGGTTAATCGCGTTTCGATCATTAACTGATCCTTACATTCTGAACACGCCGAAACGTGTATCTTCAATTGGTTTGCACAGGCTAGCCGACAGACTTAATGCCAGCACTTCGCGGGATTTTCTGGGGTCGATAATGCCGTCATCCCACAGACGTGCCGACCCGTAAAGCGGGTGACTTTGGCGCGCAAACATATCAAGCGTTGGCTGCTTAAATGTAGTTTCTTCTTCGATTGACCACGACCCGCCGCCGCGCACAATTGCATCGCGTTTGACTGTGGCTAAAACCCCGGCGGCTTGTTCGCCGCCCATTACGCCAACGCTGGAATTAGGCCAGGCCCACAGGAATTGCGGCGAATAGGCCCGCCCAGCCATGCCATAATTTCCGGCACCGTTTGAACCACCTATTAGCATCGTGATTTTTGGCACACTCGTACTGGCCACAGCGGTCACCATCTTGGCACCGTGGCGCGCGATACCTTCGTTTTCCGATTTTTTCCCGACCATGAAACCCGTGATGTTTTGCAAAAACACCATCGGAATTTTGCGTTGTGAACACAGTTCCACGAAATGCGCGCCTTTTTGGGCTGAATCCGAAAAAATGACACCATTATTTCCAATGACCCCAACGGGATATCCCTTGATATGGGCAAAACCACAGACCAGTGTTTCGCCGAACCTTGGCTTAAACTCATCAAACCGCGAGCTATCCAACAGACGGGCCAAAACTTCGCGCACATCATAAGGCTGTCGCAAATCAGTGGGCACGACGCCAAACAATTCGCTTGGATCGTAAAGCGGTTCTTCCGGCGTTTGCATCACTACGGTTGTGGGTTTGGCTCGGTTCAGGGATGCCACGGCGCGGCGCGCCAAAGCCAGCGCGTGGGCGTCATCTTCGGCCAGATAATCAGCAACTCCTGACAGACGTGTATGCACGTCACCACCGCCTAATTCTTCGGCGGAAACAACTTCGCCCAGCGCGGCTTTAACCAAGGGAGGCCCCGCCAGAAAAATCGTGCCCTGCTCCTTAACAATAATTGCCACGTCCGACATGGCAGGCACATACGCCCCGCCTGCGGTACAAGACCCCATGACCACAGCGATCTGGGGAATACCCTTGGCTGACATGTTAGCTTGATTGAAAAATATCCGGCCGAAATGGTCGCGATCAGGGAAAACCTCATCTTGATTTGGCAGATTGGCCCCGCCTGAATCGACCAGATAAATACACGGTAAATGGTTCTGTTCGGCGATCTCTTGCGCACGCAGATGTTTTTTCACCGTCATCGGAAAATAGGTGCCACCCTTAACAGTAGCATCGTTGCAAACGACAACCACCTCAAGCCCATGCACACGCCCAATGCCACAGATCACTCCAGCGCCGGGGGCGGCATTGTCGTACATATCATGAGCAGCAGTCGCACCGATTTCCAAAAACGGACTGCCGGGGTCAAGCAAGTTGGCCACCCGATCGCGCGGTAGCATTTTGCCCCGCGAAAGGTGGCGCGCGCGCGATTTTTCGCCGCCGCCAGCTTGCGCAAGCGTGGCTGCCTGCATCATCTCGGCAAGTAAGGCTTCATGGGCCCTTTGGTTTGCCCTGAAACTGTCTGAACCCGTTAGAATGTTTGATGTTAATTGCATCGACTAGCTTTCACTTTGCTTAATATTCAAGGCCCGCTGATTGCAGATAAATCGTCTGCTCGCCGGTCATGCGTAAGACACATGCGACGCTGGCAGGCCCACCGCCTGTGCCACCGCCCCATTGCGAATATTCATAGCCGCACGTGGTGTCGCGATAGGTGATCCATGCCCTTTGCATTGCCCGCAAAGCAGGTGCCTTTTTCGGCGCATTAAACCCGTCTGCATCATTTTGGGCATCATCTTGCTTTTCGCGTTTCATCAAAGGGCCATAGGCCGCGTTCAATTGCGTGTCCCACCATTCAGCCTCAAAATTCAGGCACCCACCCATGCCATAAGTCGTGCCACCTGATGACGTGGCGTTCATGCAGGCCGTGGCAGATTGGCCAATGCATTGGCGTTTTTGATCTGATGTCGTCGCCGCAAACAAACAACTGCGGGTGTTGTTAATGTCAAATTGCAAGTCGTCCTGAGCAGCCACCGGTGACGCCAAAACCACAGTCGACAAAACACTTGATAGTATGATCAGGTTTTTCATTATTTTTCCTTTTTTGTCCGAGAAACAAAGGGGTTACAGTAAAAATTTTCTCAACGGGTTAAGCCCCTACGCCGTTACTTTCATCAATTCCCGCCCGATCAACATCCGGCGAATTTCGCTTGTGCCGGCACCGATTTCCATTAATTTGGCGTCACGCATAATACGGCTTAACGGGCTGTCACTTAAGTATCCGGCTCCACCCATTGCTTGTACACCTTGGGTCGCTACTTCCATCGCGCGTTCGGCAGAAAACAACACACAACCTGCGGCGTCTTGGCGGGTTACTTCACCTCGATCACAAGCGGATGCGGCGGCATACACATAAGCGCGGCTTGCGTTCATCGCAGAATAGATATCGGCAATTTTGCCCTGCATCAGTTGGAAATCGCCGATGCTTTGGCCGAATTGCTTGCGCTCGTGCATGTAAGGCATGATGTGATCCAGTACCGAATGCATGATACCAACGCCGATGCCCGACAAAACGACCCGTTCGTAATCAAGGCCGGACATCAGTACATTGACGCCGCGCCCTTCGCCGCCAAGCACGTTTTCAAAAGGGATATCGCAATCTTCAAAGATCAGCTCGCCAGTGGATGAGCCACGCATGCCCATTTTGTCAAAGCTTTCTGATGTTGAAAAACCTTTCATTGATTTTTCAACCAGAAAGGCCGTCATACCACGCGGTCCGGCCTCTGGGTCCGTTTTGGCATAGACGACCAACGTGTCAGCATCCGGACCGTTTGTGATCCAGTATTTTGTGCCGTTCAGCGTGTAGTAGCCATTTTTCTTTTCCGCCCTTAGCTTCATGGAAACCACATCCGAACCTGCACTGGCTTCCGACATCGCCAGCGCGCCGACTTTTTTGCCTGAAACCAGATCGGGCAAATATTTAGCTTTTTGTTCAGGCGTTCCGTTCAAGCTGATTTGATTGACACACAGGTTTGAATGCGCCCCGTAAGACAATGACACACTGGCACTGGCGCGGGCAATTTCTTCAACTGCAATAGTATGCGCAAGATAGCCCATGTTCACGCCGCCAAATTCTTCGTCAACTGTGATGCCAAGTAACCCAAGCTCACCCATTTCGAGCCAAAGCTCTGCCGGCAGTTTGTTCGTTTTGTCGATTTCCGCTGCTAAAGGCGCGATGCGGTCTTGGGCCCAGCGATGTACCATGTCGCGCAGCGATTCAATATCTTCACCACAAGCGAAATTCATCGATGCATTAAACATAGCAGGCCTCGGGTTGTTGGAATTAATTGAACAGTTGTTCAGTTAATAACCCAAGCCGCGTTGATTTGCAATAAAAAGCTGTAAACAGCCGACACCAAATCTGCCCCCCGTTCGCGCATAACCATACCCAATTGCGACATGGTCCGTCGGAATTGTCGGGTTACAGCCATCTGACACATCTAGCCTTAGGTCAAAATAAGGAGACCCCGATGTCGCAACCTATTCTTGATTTCATCCACGATCTGAGTTTTTCCGATATTCCGGCGGCTTCGTGCAAAATGGCGGAACTTTGTGTGCTTGATTTGATCGGCGTTGGAATTTGCGGATCAAGCTTGCCGAGTTCTGAGATTATTCGAAACCATGCGGCACTGATGTTTGGTTCAAGCGATCCGACCGCGAAGATGATGTTTGATGGACGTAGCGCCAGTCCCGTGGGAATTGCTTTGGCGGGTGGCATGACCATTGACGCCTTTGACGGCCATGACGGATATAACGAGGCAAAGGGCCATGTCGGTTGCGGCGTATTTCCAGCAGCACTCGCATTGGCTAACGCGACCGGGCTTACGGATGGGCAAGAATTTCTAACCGATATTGTTATCGGGTACGAATTGGGGTCGCGCCTTGCGCTTGCGCTGCATGCCAGCGTTACAGATTATCACACGTCAGGTGCTTGGGTCGCAGTGGCATGTGCCGCCATTGGCGCACGCCGACTGGGATTGGATCGCGAAGCAACCCGTCACGCGATGGGCATAGCCGAATATCACGGACCGCGCAGCCAGATGATGCGGGTGATCGACCACCCATCAATGCTAAAAGACGGTTCTGGCTGGGGCGCAATGGCAGGGGTTTCAGCGGCCTTTCTAGCGCAAAGCGGATTTTCTGGCGCACCGGCAATTACTGCTGAAGGTGCGGATGTGGCGACTTATTGGCAGGATTTGGGGGATCGATGGTTAATCGAAGACCAATATTTCAAACCCTACCCGGTTTGTCGTTGGGCCCAAGCCCCGATTGAAGCCGTGTTGACCTTAAAGCGCCAGCATCATGTAACTGCAGATCTAGTCGATCACATTGAAATTGCTTCGTTTCACGAGGCAATACGCCTTGCAACAAGTGACCCACAGGTTACAGATGATGCCCAATATTCCACATCATACTCCTGTGCCGTTGCGCTTGTGCGCGGCAAGCTGGGTCTTGACGAAGTGTCGCCAGCAGCCTTCCAAGACCCAGAAGTAAAACGGCTGTCGCAGGGTTTGGTTATGCGCGAAGACGATTACTGCAACGCCAATTTTCCATCGGGACGCATGGCCAAAGCCGAATTGCATATGAAAGACGGCAGTATATTACGCTCGGACGTGGTTTCAGCCCGTTGGGGGCCAGACGCCCCCGCGACCGAGGCCGAACTGAGGCTAAAATTTCACAGTTTTGCCGACCCATTGATAGGAGACGCGCGAAGCCGAGAAATCGAAACGGCAGTCGGTGACTTACAAAACGGCAGCTCGGTTTCGGCGCTAAGCGAATTGATTTGTTGCGCGAACTAAGTTTCTGGACTTTGGCCTTGCCCGGCGATTTTTTTGGCGCGCGCCAATCATAGATTGAGATTTGAAACCACATTCGGCAGGTCGTCGTAGTGGTCAAGTAAAGCTTCTGGATTCATCGCAATCACATCGCGCGATTTGGGCCCGAACGTCACAAGAATGCATGGAATATTGGCATTTTGGGCAGTTTTGCGGTCGGTGATCGTATCGCCCACAAGAACAGAACGATCGGCGTGACCCCCAAGTTCGTGGATGGTCGCAAATAAATGTTCGGGGTCCGGTTTACGAACAGGCAGACTGTCAGCGCCCAACATCGCGCCAAACCTTTCGCGAATACCTAGCCGTGCAAGCAGGATTTCTGCCAAACCAGCCGGTTTATTTGT
Organism: Paracoccaceae bacterium; assembly: GCA_047622625.1. GTDB lineage: Bacteria > Pseudomonadota > Alphaproteobacteria > Rhodobacterales > Rhodobacteraceae > UBA5972. Next base: position 12,790 of record JBLHMX010000001.1, read on the forward strand.
ACAAATACCAAGGGCGAAGCCACTTCCGGCCAACAAATCAAGGCTGCGTTCGACCCCGGGATAAAGGACCGTAAACACATCAATGTGTTCCGCATAATATTCTAATAAACGCGGGTATTGCGCATTAACATCGTCTTCATCCCATGTAGTTGGTAAACGAGAATACCCCAACCGAAGCATGGCCCGACCGCCGTTAAACGCCACTTCTTGATCGGCTGCGGCATCAAGCAGATCGCCGTGACCAAGTTCGCGAAAACATGCGTTGGCCGCGGCGATCAAATCCCCGCTGGTGTCGGCTAATGTTCCATCAAGGTCAAAGATTACGGATTTCATGTTGTGGCCTTTTGGTTTTCGCCCTGTTTGACAGGTTGTGTAACGAACGGAAAGCATTGTTGATGATCTATGCCTTTCGGTGGCCATACTTCCAAGTTAGAACCAACGAGGATCGAACGAAGGTTGGAAAATGGCGACAGCACTTATTGTTCTTGCAGCTGGCAAAGGCACGCGAATGAACTCGGACATCCCGAAGGTTCTGCACCGTCTTGCTGGCGTTCCGATGTTGGCGCATGCCATGCGTGTGGGGATTTGCATTGAGGCTGAAAAGACAGTGATTGTTGCCGGGCACGGCGTTGACGCAGTTTCCGAAGCGGCAAAGCTGCAAGACCCTGACGCAGTGATTGTTGTGCAAGAAGAACAACGTGGCACGGGCCATGCGGTTGGCTGTGCGAAAGACGCGCTTGGCGATTTTGACGGTGACATAATTGTGCTTTATGGCGACACACCTTTTGTGACGCCTGAAACTTTGAAAGCCATGTTAAAAGCCCGCACCGAGGGCCACGGCGTCGTCGTTTTGGGGTTTGAAGCTGCGGACCCAACGACGTACGGGCGATTTGTCGTCGGTAGTAATAACCAACTTGATGCGATTATCGAAGCCAAAGAAGCGACTGCAGAGCAGCGGAAAATCACCCTTTGCAATTCTGGCGTTGTTTGTGCGGATGCCAAGCAATTATTTGAACTTGTTGACCGAATTACAGACGACAATACTTCTGGCGAGTTCTATTTAACGGATATTGTGGCGCTGGCCAATCAGGCTGGTCTAACCGCTGGTTACGTCACCTGCCCCGAGGCTGAGACTTTGGGCATTAATTCTCGCAGCCAACTGGCGTTAGCGGAAGCTGCGTTTCAGGCGAGGGCTCGCACTGAGGCCACTGAAAACGGCGTGACACTCGCAGCCCCTGACAGTGTTTATTTTGCATTCGATACGATGATAGGGCGCGATGTTCTGATCGGGCCCAACGTGGTCTTTGGGCCCGGCGTTACGATTGAAAGCGGCGCCGAAATCAAGGCCTTTAGCCACCTAGAAGGCTGTCATATCAGCGAGGGCGCCAGCGTTGGCCCTTTTGCCCGCTTGCGTGCAGGCGCCGAAATCGGGGCAGACGCCAAAGTTGGTAATTTTGTCGAGATCAAAGAGGCAAACATCGGCAAGGGTGCCAAAGTGAACCATTTATCATACATCGGTGACGCCGAGATTGGCGAAGCGGCAAATATCGGGGCGGGTACAATTACCTGCAATTATGACGGCGTTCTAAAGCACAAAACTGTCATTGGCGCTGGGGCTTTTATCGGGTCAAACACTGCATTGGTTGCGCCCGTTTCCATTGGGGCAGAAGCGATGACCGGGTCCGGGTCTGTCATCACTTCGGATGTAGAAGACGGGGCTTTGGCGATTGCGCGTGCCGTTCAAGTCAACAAGCCTGGGTTGGCCAAACGGCTGCGTTCAAAGTTATTGGCGATTAAAGCCAAGAAAAATAAAGGATAAGCCGATGTGTGGTATTGTTGGAATTCTTGGCTTGCACGAGGTTTCTCCGCTTATTCTGGGCGGGTTAAAGCGGCTGGAATACCGTGGCTATGACAGCGCAGGCATTGCTACTATCAACAATGGACACTTGCAACGCAGGCGTGCTGTTGGCAAATTAATAAACCTTTCTGATTTATTGGTGCATGAGCCTTTGCCAGGAAAATCTGGTATCGGCCATACCCGATGGGCCACCCATGGGGTCGCAAATCTTGCCAATACCCATCCGCATCGCGCCGGTCGTGTGGCTGTCGTGCATAATGGCATTATCGAGAACTTTCGCGATTTACGGGCCGAACTTTCCGCCAAAGGCATCGGCCATGAAACCGATACCGACACCGAAACCGTGGCCATTCTTTTCGAGGATTTCCTGGATCAAGGCATGACACCGCGCCAAGCAGCGCCGGCAACAATCGCCAAACTTGAAGGGGCCTATGCCCTATGTTTTCTTGTCGATGGTGAAGAAGATCTGTTGATTGCGGCGCGCAAAGGTTCACCCTTGGCAATCGGACATGGTGATGGCGAGATGTACGTCGGTTCAGACGCTTTAGCCTTGGCCCCGATGACCGATCGCGTGACCTACCTTGAAGAAGGCGATTGGGCGGTTTTGACCCGAGCTGGGGCCGAAATATTTGATGCAAGTGGCCAACGCGCCAATCGTGAAATGCGCAAAATTCGATTAGAACATGCGGCTGCCGATAAGGGCGGTTTTAGCCATTTCATGGCCAAAGAAATCAACGAACAACCCACAGTATTAGGCAATGCGGTGTCTCATTATTTGGCGGATGACCGCAAATCGGTCCAATTGCGCGAAGGCGAGATTGATTTCACCAAAATTGACGGGGTAACAATGGTCGCCTGCGGCACGGCATATCTGGCGTGCAATGTGGCGAAATACTGGTTTGAAAGCCTTGCACGCATTCCAGTCGAATTAGATGTGGCGTCAGAATTCCGTTATCGCGAACCACCTCTGTCAGACAAATCAATTGGCCTGTTTGTCAGCCAATCCGGTGAAACAGCCGACACATTGGCCGCACTTCGCTATTGCGATGGCAAAGTCGCAAAAACCGTTTCGATTGTGAATGCTATGGAAAGCTCGATCGCCCGCGGTGTTGATTTAGCCTTGCCAATATTGGCGGGCGTTGAAATCGGCGTGGCGTCAACCAAAGCGTTTACGTGCCAATTGGTTGCACTTGCATCACTGGCCATTTTGGCAGCCCGTCAACGCGGTGAAATTGACGCTGCACGCGAGGCGGAACTGGCCACGCATTTGGAAAACCTACCGTCGGTTGTGAATGCAGCGTTGAAACAAGACGCCAAGTTCCGGGCAGTATCTCGTGGGTTGGCGGAAGCGCGCGATATCTTGTTCTTGGGGCGTGGATCGATGTTCCCGTTGGCAATGGAAGGCGCGTTAAAACTGAAAGAAATCAGCTATATACATGCGGCCGGTTATGCCAGCGGCGAGCTGAAGCATGGGCCGATTGCGCTGGTCGATAAACATGTGCCAGTTGTTGTTATGGCCCCTAAGGACGACTTGTTTGAAAAGACTGTCAGCAACATGCAAGAAGTTATGGCACGTGGCGGTAAAATCGTATTGGTGACCGATAAAGCCGGCGCTGCCGAGGCCAGTGAAGGTGTTTGGAAAACATTGATAATGCCCGATGTTGATCCATTTTTGGCGCCGATTGTATATGCTATTCCCGCGCAACTCTTGGCCTATTATACGGCTGTGATAAAAGGCACTGATGTGGATCAACCCCGAAATCTAGCAAAATCGGTGACCGTAGAATGACCCTTGATGAGGCCCTTGCCGCCCTAAAAGAACATGTTGAACCTGGTCGCGCCGAGGCCGCCGCTGCGTATCACAAAATACCACGCGCTTACCTTGGCGTCGCCAATCCCCCGATCAATGATCTGACAAAAATTTGGCGACAAACGCTTTCGGTCACCGAACGTGTGCAATTGGCCGATCAACTTTGGCAAACTGACATCTATGAAGCCCGTTTGGCGGCCGCGAAAGTGCTAACGCAAGCCCGGATAAAAGACGATGAAGACGCTTGGCAGCTTATCCAAAGTTGGACACCCGATTTCGACAGTTGGGCCATTGCTGATCACGCGTGTATGGCCGGTCATCGGCGGCTGCTGGCCAACCCAAATCGTTTGGATCAAGTTGAAGCCTGGACCCGTTCGCCCCATATGTGGACGCGCCGCGCGGCACTGGTTGTGACTTTGCCCTGGACCAAAGAACGCCATCCCAAGCCGCCGTATCTGCGCGATCGCGAACGGGTGCTAACGTGGGCCGCAAGTTACGTCGACGATCCTGATTGGTTCATCCAGAAATCAGTGGCTTGGTGGCTGCGTGATTTATCAAAGCGCGATCCTGCGCGGGTAACGCAATTTATGCAGGACCACGGCGCGCGAATGAAGGCGTTTGCCCGAAAAGAAACCGTGAAGTACCTGCCGTAACCAGCCAGAACAGGGCTGCGGTATAGCGTTATTTCCCGCGCAATTCGCGCCTTATAATCTTGCCTGTTGCGGTCATCGGCATTTCTTTAATCACCTCAATCAGCTTTGGCGCAACATGGGGTGAAATGCGCGTTCGTACGCGCGCGATCAGGGCCTTTTCCAGCCCTTCAATTGAAGCGCCCTCACGCAACACGATAAACGCTTTTACAATTTCGGTGCGCAAGGGATCCGGCACGCCAACTGCTGCGGCCATTGCCACATCGGGATGACCAGTCAGACAGTTTTCAATCTCGGTCGGGCCAATTCGATAACCCGCCGAAGTGATCACATCGTCATCGCGCGAAGAAAAGGTGACAAACCCTTGATCGTCCATACTGGCCAGATCGCCGGTTTTCATCCAATTACCGATAAATTTCTTCGCCGTTTTTTCGGGCGCTTGCCAGTATTTCTGAAACATCGCAGGTGTTCCGTGGGCAACGCAAATCTCGCCAACATCCCCGGGCGCAACCAATTGGCCATCTTCATCAAGGATCGCGATTTCATAGCCCGGCACAGCCTTGCCGATAGCGCCTGGCTTTTGCACACCGATACCCGCAACAGATGTTATACAAAGGTTACACTCGGTCTGCCCATAAGTTTCGTTAATGGTGATCCCCAACGCTTCCCTGCCCCAGTCCAGCATATCCGCACCAAGAGCCTCGCCGCCTGACATGATCGTACGCGCTGAAAAATCCTTGGGAGCCGCGCCTTGCCGCATCAGTTTTAACGCGGTTGGTGGCAAGAACATGTTGCGGATGTTCTGTTCCTTAATAAGGGCATAAGTTCGATCAACATCGAATTTCGCCATCCGATGCGAGATTAGCGGCGTGCCGTAATATAGACACATCATCGCCGTGTTCATCAGCCCGCCGATCCAGGCCCAATCTGCCGGTGTCCACCCGATATCACCAGTTTGCGGAAAAAATTCGTGTTGCAATTCGGCGGCCGGACAATGGCCAAGCAGAAACCGATGGGCGTGCAACGTGCCCTTTGGAGGGCCAGTCGTGCCCGATGTGTAAATAATTATCGCCGGGTCTTCAGCCAGGGTTTTAAGCGGTGATAACTGCGAAGATGCGCGATTAATTTCGTCCCAAAAACCAAAAGCGCCAATATCTTCGCCTTCGACCACATAGATCAATTCAAGCGCAGGTAACTTGGACTGCAGGTTCTTGATCTTAGGTAGGTTTTCGCGATCTGTGACAACAACCTTTGCACCAGAATCCTTTAACCGGTATTCAAGCCCGTCTTCGCCAAACAAGGTAAACAGCGGTAGGGAAATCATGCCAAGTTTGTAACAGGCAAAGTGGCTGACAAGAACTTCTGGCGACTGGGCCAACAATACCGCACACCGATCGCCACCTTTCAGGCCCCGCGCAGAAAACGCATTTGCCAAGGCGTTTGATGCGGCCCGCAGATCGCCATAACTTAGCTTTCGCTCGCCGCCATCACCGTTGACATGCACAACGGCCAGACGGTCAGGATCAGATTGGGCCCAGTCATCGCAACAGGCCTGCGCAATGTTAAAATATTGCGGAATTTCCCACTTGAAATCAGAACGCAGGGTTTGCCAATCTGTGCCCGCCTTGAATTTTCGTCGATCCATCTTTCGCCCCGCTCCCTGCTGTAATTAATTGAACAACTGTTCATTTAATCTGTCAAGAGTCCCAATTATTCACTGAAAATGATCAGTTCAGCCAAAGTGGTCAACGGAATGCCTAAAGCTCGCATGGCAGCCAGTGATATTTGACTGCCTGAGCCGCCGTCGCCTTGTTTCGGCAACAACGTAACCTTGACGCTGTTGCCGTCAGCCGCCCAAACAATGCGGCCTTCGATTTCTTCCACGACCAACGGGGTCTTTACCCAAAACCCTTGCTGACCAACATCACCAAGGGTCGCTATTGTCGTGCCAAGCTTCTTTTCTGCAGCGGACGATGCCGTATCAAGCGCGTTCAGTTTTTCGGCCTGCGTTGTGTCGTCAAGGCTGGCAGGTGCTACGCCTTCAACAAATCCCGGGCCCGTTGGCGTTGACTTTGCACGCGGTTGTGGGCGAACGGTGTTTTCGTCGGGTGTCAGAATCACAGGGCAGATTGCTATTGCGGGGTCACACGGTTCAAAAAACCGCACTGGCGCGGGCTTGGCACGCTTTTGGAACAGGTTTGCCTGACAACCTGTCAGCACAACCCCGCCAAGTAACAGCAGTATAAGGGATTTTCGCCATCTCATAGATGTGACCCTAATACGGTTGTTCACGCCATTCAACGCCTTGCGTGTAGACCTGTGTCGGCCTAGATATACTTCATGACAAATGCGCCTAAACTCGTTGACCCTTTTCACCGTGCAATCACCTATTTGCGGGTCTCTGTAACCGATCGCTGTGACTTCCGCTGTGTCTATTGCATGAGCGAAAACATGACGTTCTTGCCGAAGAAAGAATTGCTAACCCTGGAAGAGCTGGATCGGTTGTGTTCGGCCTTTGTGTCGCAAGGTGTGCGTAAGCTTAGAATAACCGGCGGCGAGCCCCTTGTTCGGCGCGGGATAATGGGCTTTTTCGAAGGCATGTCGCGCCATTTGGACAGCGGCGCGCTAAGTGAATTGACGCTGACCAGCAATGGCTCGCAGCTTAAGAAATATGCGCATGATCTGGCAAAGTTCGGTGTGAAACGGATTAATATTTCACTGGATACCCTGGATGATGAAAAGTTTGCCAAAATCACGCGATGGGGCCGCTTAAAACAGGTGCTGGAAGGCATTGATGCGGCGCAAAATGCTGGTTTGCGGGTCAAGATTAACATGGTTGCCGTTAAGGGCGCCAATGACGACGAACTGTTTGACATGGTCGAATTTTGCGCGACGCGCGACATGGACCTGACTTTCATCGAAGTTATGCCAATGGGCGATTTAGACTCGATGGAGCGCCTTGGGCAATTTTGGTCGCTTAAGGACGTCGAAACGGAACTGGCGACCCGCTATCAATTACAGTCAATTGATGAAAACACAGGTGGTCCTGCGCGGTATGTTCGGCTGGCGGAAACCGGTCAAAAACTGGGTTTCATCACTCCTCTTAGCCACAATTTCTGCGAAGCTTGCAACCGCGTGCGTCTGACGTGCACTGGGCAATTATTTCAATGCCTGGGTCAAGAAGACGAGTTTGATTTGCGCAGAGTATTGCGCGACAATCCGAACGATGATCAAGCTGTGATCACAAAAATTCACGAGGCCATCAGCCACAAGCCAAAGGGGCATGACTTCGACTATTCGCGCCAACGAATAGAAGGCCAAATGAGCCGCTACATGTCCCACACAGGCGGGTAAGCCGAAACATCAAAATTTTAATTGGTTGATCTGAATAGCAGATTTGCCTGTTGTCGGTACGGTTATTGACTGATCAGTCAATGAAAAATATATGACCGCGCAAATGTACAAGTTACATTAAATAATCGACGCAACTTATTGATATTACATCGACATACCTTCCAGTATTTTCACACGCGCTGCCGGAATACCTTTGACAATAAGGCCCGTAAAAACGTGCAATGTATTTAATTCGGCATCTATCACAGCGTGGTCAGAAACCCGCCCACCCATCGCCAGATACGTGCGAAGTAGGGTTGGCATGCCTTTCAATGCGCGGCGGAAATCTGGGCCATTTGCGGGTTTTAATTCGCTGAAACAATGGACTTTCGCGGCCTTTACCGCTGGTCGCCACGCCTTTGGCGCTAAAAAATTGGCCCCAAGATATGCAAATGTATCTTGAAATTCCTCTGGCTCGACCCCGTGAAAAGACGAACAGCCGAACAGCATTTCAACGTTATGTTCGCGCACAAATCGGGTCAAAAAGCCCCAAGCTAAGCGCAAGACATCCGCACCTTGAAATTCAGCGTCAATGCAAAACCGACCCATTTCCACCATCGGGAAGTCGAATTTCCTGAAGGACGTCAGGTCGTAATATTGGGCAGAATAGCACTGATCAATTTCCCGGCCATCATTCAAAAACAACACACGATAGCAGCAAACCAACCGACCATTTTCGATATTTTCAATCAAGACATGCTGTGCGGCTGCGTCGAATTTATCTTGATCCAGTGTTTGGACAGCGTCGCCAGTGCGAAAAGACTGAAATCGTAATGCCTGGGCGGCAGTGACGTCTGCTGCATTGCGCGCGAAACGTGCCTTCAATCCACCTTTTTGCAATTCTACCATTAACTCATCCCAAACCCGTGAACGGGCCTTTACGCGCCAATTGCGTGACTTACTTAAACATGATCCACTAGAAGGGACAATTCATCCAATTCGAATTTTTCCGACAGGGAAGAACTGCAACATTAAAAGGGGAACCAAATGCCAGCAAAGATCACAAAAACCGATGCTGAGTGGCGCGCACAGCTTTCGGACATGGCGTATAAAGTGGCCCGAAAGTCGGCGACTGAAAGGCCGTTTAGCCATGATAGCTTTCCCAAGTCTAAAGGCATGTTTTCCTGTACCTGTTGTGGGGTCGATTTATTCGACAGCGTTACAAAGTTTGACAGCGGCACGGGCTGGCCATCTTTTTACGCGCCGCTAACCGGCGATATGGTCGGCGAAAAAGCAGATAACGGCTGGTTTTCACGTCGCACAGAAGTTCATTGTACCCAATGTGAGGCGCATCTTGGCCATGTGTTTCCGGATGGGCCACAGCCAACTGGACTAAGATACTGTATCAACGGGGTTACGCTGGATTTCAAAGCCGAAGGTCAGCGTTAAAGTGCGTCTTCCAAACTAAACTGGCCAATATTACCTAACATCTGGCGGATAAACGACACGCCCTTAATTCCGGTGTTTGTCACACGTCGGTTCAAGGCAATCACGCGCCCATCTTCCAGTGCAAAGCGTTCTACATTGGTAACGGTGCCACGTTTGTCAAAGCGAATGGCAACAAGCTGGCGGTCAATCACTTCGTCCCGTTTATAGGCATAGTGGCGAACTTGACTGGATACATAGAACCAACCACCTTCACGCAAAACACCGGTATTTGAAGGGCGACCGACAGTTTCTTCGACAGACGAGCGGTTGTCGACACCGACAAGAATGTCTTCCAACTGCGCGTCAGTTGGGGCATAGCCGTGGTTTGAAAAAGTTGCAGCACAACCAATGACCATCATCAAAAGCGAAACCACCGCGATTTGCCGGATATTGTGCATCACTTTTGCCATTTCACCCTCGCTTATATAAACCTACTTGAGGGCTTACCTAACACGTGCAAAACAAGCAAGAAAGTTGACAGAATTTGCAGATTAATATGACAAGGGTTGCAAGAACATGCCGAAATTGACCTCTTTGGAAGGCCAGCCAGAACCAATTCTATCTGAAATTGTTGCGCTGCAGGACTTGTCTGCTAGGGGCCAGTCGAAAGCAGGAAAGCATGTTTTCGATATTAGCCCAACGGTGGAAGAGCGCGCACGCATAGCCGCAGACCTTGGGATTTTGAAGCTGCGCAAAGTTCGCCTACAGGGTGTTCTATCCAGCGTCGACAAGTCAGATTGGCAATTGGTGTCCAAGCTTGGCGCGACGGTCGAGCAGGCTTGCGTTGTGACAAACGAGCCGGTTGTCACTCGGATTGATATCGATATATCCCGGCTTTATCTGGCGGAATTTCAGGATGAGCCGGTTTCCTCAGAAAACGAGTTTAATGGCCGCGACGATGTTGAAGCGCTCGACTCACAAGTCGACTTAGGTGCGTTATTGATCGAATCCCTTGCCCTGAATTTACCGGACTACCCACGTGCGCCTGGTGCCGAACTAGAAGAATCACAATTTTCGCCGCCCGGAACAAAGCCAATTGATGAAACCGAAACGAAACCGTTTGCTTCGTTAGCCGCTTTGCGCGACAAATTCGACAAATAGGCAGCATTTTGTCACGGAACATGGCAGAAATGGCTTGCGGAAATCGGGTTTTTCGGTATTTTCGCGGCTTGCTTTCCAATCTGGGTTCAATTTGGGTCAAGATTATGGATGTAGGCGGTTGCGTTTATGCGTAGCGCCCATTAATGGCTGGGCTGAAACAGGGCGCGAAGTCCTATAAACTGAGGTTGTGACATGGCTGTCCCTAAAAGTAAGATTACACGCTCGCGCCGCGGGCAACGTCGTTCGCATGATGCGCTGATTGTTGACAATCCGAATGAATGCCCGAATTGTGGCGAATTGAAGCGTCCTCATCACGTGTGTCCAGCTTGCGGCCACTATGCTGATCGCGAAGTCGTTGCTCAGGCAGACGAAATTGATCTGGACGAAGACGCAGCATAAGAAAAATTCGGGGGCATCAACGCATGACAGCCGGGCAGACGCAGGATAATGGTTCTGATTCAGACCTTGATCCCGGCCTTGGCTTAAATGCGGCCACTAAAAAACTTTCTCAAACTGTAATTTCAGTTGATGCAATGGGCGGCGAGCAAGGCCCTGCCGCTATTGTGGGCGGCGTAGCGGTTTCCGCAGGACAATATCCTGACGTCCGATTTATTCTCCACGGCGATGAAACTCTATTACGCCCCTTACTTGCCAAACGTAAAAAACTAGCCAGTGTTTGCGAGGTCCGCAACTGGGATCGCACCGTGGCGATGGATGAAAAACCCAGCCACGTAATGCGCAAGGGCAAAGGCACGTCCATGTGGGGTACGATTGACAGCGTGCGTGACAGCGAAGCGTCAGTTGCCGTGTCCTGTGGTAACACAGGTGCATTGATGGCCGTGTCGATGATCCGCCTGCGTAAACTACCTGGCATTTCACGCCCCGCCATTGGCATTCTTTGGCCAAGCGATAACGCGCAGGGTTTTAACGTGATGCTGGATGTTGGCGCTGACGTTAAGGCCGAGCCTCAAGATCTATTGCAGTACTCGCTGATGGGCGCCTCTTATGCCCGCAACGGTTTGGGCCTGGCAAAACCACGCATCGGCTTGTTGAATGTCGGCACGGAAGAAAACAAAGGCAGATCTGGGCTGAAAGAGGCGTTTGACCTTATTCAGGAAACCGCTGAACCCAATGGCTTTGATTTCGTTGGCTTCGTCGAAGGCAGTGATATTCCATCGGACCGAGTAGACGTCATTGTCACCGACGGCTTTACTGGAAACATCGCACTGAAGACCGCCGAAGGCACAGCATCATTCGTGCGCCGGATAATTTTTGCCGCGTTCCAACACACGCTATTGTCCCGCATCGGGGCGCTGTTCGCCGTGACTTCGTTACGTCGGCTATCAAAACGGATTGATCCGCGTCGCGTGAACGGTGGGGTGTTTTTGGGCTTGAATGGCACCGTAATCAAATCGCACGGCGATGCTGATGCGATTGGTGTGACTGCGGCCATCAATCTGGCAATTCAATTGGCGAACAGTCAATTTGCAGAAAAGCTGGCGGCACGGGTTGCATCCAACGCGCCCAAGGGCGAATATGCTGATGACGGCGCGAACAAAGACGCCGCTAACGAGTAGCAGAAACCGCATGACCAATATCCGCGCGACCGTAAAGGGTGTAGGGCATTACCTGCCCGAACGCATTGTTCCCAATAGCGAATTTGAAGAAAAACTTGATACCTCGGACGCTTGGATAAAGTCACGCTCTGGTATTGAACGGCGTCATTTCGCGGCTGAGGGACAGTTGACCTCGGACCTTGCAATTAACGCGGCCAAAGCGGCGCTTGTTGATGCAGGTATGAACAGCGATCAAATCGATGCGATTGTTCTGGCCACATCGACGCCCGATCAGACGTTCCCGTCCACCGCCACCAAAGTGCAAGCCGCAATTGGTATGACGCGGGGCTTTGCCTTTGACGTGCAGGCTGTTTGCGCGGGCTTTGCCTTTGCACTGGCCAACGCAAATGCGTTGATCTTGTCAGGCCAAGCCAAATGCGTGCTGGTGATCGGCGCCGAAACCTTTTCGCGGATCATGGATTGGGAAGATCGCGCAACCTGCGTGTTGTTTGGCGACGGGGCTGGCGCCCTGATTTTGGCTGCCGAAGAAGGCCAAGGCGATGCAACGGATCGCGGTATTTTGGCGACTGATTTAAATTCAGATGGCCGTTACGGATCACTGTTATATGTTGATGGCGGCGTTTCCTCGACCCAAACGACTGGCGTTTTGCGCATGGAAGGCCGCGAGATATTCAAACACGCTGTGCAGAAGCTCGCGCAAACAGCCGAGGCCGCATTAGAAAAGGCTGGCGTCACCGCCGCCGACATTGATTGGGTCGTTCCCCATCAAGCGAATTTACGAATCATCAAATCAACGGCACAAAAAATGGGCGTTTCAATGGAAAAGGTCGTTGTAACTGTGCAAGATCACGGCAACACCTCGGCCGCATCCATTCCTTTGGCTATGTCAGTTGGAAAAGCCCGTGGCCAGATCAAACAAGGCGACCTTTTGGTGGCCGAGGCGATTGGCGGCGGGTTGGCCTGGGGCGCGGTTGTGTTGCGCTGGTAGGCAACTAGCGGCTAAGTTATTCCCCTCAACGGCAATTTATCGCTTGTTTCCAAGCTGTTGATCTTGACTCTGAATTCAGTTTCTTTCTATTCTGCCGGGATAGTTCTTGGGGGGACATTGAATGAGTAGCAAAACATTGACACGCATGGATTTAAGTGAGGCCGTATTCCGCGAAGTGGGATTGTCACGCAACGAGTCAGCAGATTTGGTTGAATCCGTTCTGAAAAATATTTCCGACGCGCTGGCGTCTGGCGATAGTGTTAAAATCTCGTCATTTGGCACGTTCGGTGTACGCGATAAAAACGCACGCATTGGCCGTAATCCAAAGACTGGCGAAGAAGTTCCGATCCACCCACGCCGGGTTTTAACGTTCCGCCCATCACATCTGATGAAAGAGCGCGTCGCAGCTGGCAACAAAGGTTGAAAGCTGCTTCTAAGGCAAAGGTCTAATGGCAAAATCCCGTGAAGCGTTCCGCACGATCAGCGAAGTCTCTGACTGGTTGAATACGCCAGCCCATGTTTTGCGTTTTTGGGAAAGCCGCTTCAACCAAATAAAGCCTGTTAAACGCGCCGGTGGACGACGGTACTATCGCCCCAGCGACATGGCCCTTTTAGGCGGCATCAAACGATTGCTGCATGACGACGGCATTACCATCAAAGGTGTTCAAAAAATTCTGCGCGAGAAGGGGCTGAAATATGTCAGCTCGTTGAGTCAGCTAGAAATCGGTGAAGATGCTGATCAACCCGCCAAAGATACAAACAGCCGCAAAACCGAAGAAACGCCGATCGAAGCAATTCTAAACGGTGAAACCGTTTCCGAAGAAAATGAGCGTTCCCAACCCGTTGATGATTTGGGCGTTGCAGAAACACATGTTGATCCGGACGATCCGGAAGACGAGCCAGTATCCGTTTTCCATGCGGTTCAAACTGAAACAGACGTGGAAATACGCGAGAAAATCGCATCGATATTCGCCGATCCGGACAGTGGCATTTCTGTAGAACAGGACGACACGTCCGAGCTTGAGACGGTGTCTGAATCTGAGCCGGAGCAAGCGCCAGAATCTGAGCCGGAAGATGAACCAGAACCCGTTTCGCAGGCTTTAGAAACCTTGGTCCTGTCAGATCTAGATGAAGCCCCAGAACCTGTAGACGCGCCCATCGCCGTGGTCCACACCGATAAGTCGGGCACTCCAGAAGAACGCATCGTCGCGCTTTATCACCGACTTTCAAATTTGCGAAATCGGATGCGGGCTGAAATGGAGCATGGTTAATTCAGCATTTTCCATGCTAAAATATTGCAATTTACACGGGCCAGTTTCCGGCTTGCCCCTGCCCGCATTTCCCCTATAACAGCCAAATGTCGGGCTATAGCGCAGCTTGGTAGCGCGTTCGTCTGGGGGACGAGAGGTCGCAGGTTCGAATCCTGCTAGCCCGACCAAATCAATCGGTTCCGGCCTTGGCCGCGTGGCCAATTTAGGGGCAAGATTGTGAACAATTCCAAATTTGGTGTTCTACCTTCGCAATCTATCGCCGACATGCTGCAGAGCGGCCAGATCCACACTGAAATTGACGTGCCAGCAGGCCAAATTCAGCCTGCAAGCCTTGATCTTCGCTTAGGAAACTTCGCCTATCGCGTAAGAGCCAGTTTTCTGTCGGGTCGCGGACGCAAAGTTATGGATCGACTGCAAGAATTTGAAATGCACCGTGTTGATTTAGACGGTGGCGCGGTTCTGGAAAAGGGTTGCGTTTACGTGGTGCCCTTGATGGAGGGGTTGGCATTGCCCGATGATATTGCCGCCACCGCCAATGCTAAAAGTTCTACTGGACGGCTTGATCTTCTAACACGTCTTATCACCGATAATGGCGTTGAATTTGACCGGATCGAAGCCGGTTATCATGGCCCGCTTTTCGCGGAAATTTGCCCGAGATCTTTTTCTGTACTGGTGCGCCCGGGTATGCGCCTGAACCAAATTCGGTTTTCCCGCGGCCACGCTGTATTGCCCGATCAGGCATTGGTAACGTTACATAAAAACGAAACCCTCGTGTCGGGAGAGGCTCATATCGACAATGGTTTGGGGTTTTCTGTTGATCTTAAACCAGCAGAAGGCAGTCTTGTCGGGTATCGCGCCAAGCCCCATACTGGCCTGATTGATCTGGATCGGATCGGCCATTATTTGGCGCGTGACTATTGGGAAGAAGTGCATACAGACGACGGGCAAATCATCCTTGACCCGGACGCGTTTTACATTCTTGTCAGTCGTGAAGCCGTGCATATTCCGCCCCTATATGCGGCAGAAATGGCACCTTACCTTGCGATGGTAGGCGAGTTTCGGGTGCATTACGCGGGATTCTTTGACCCCGGTTTCGGCCATGCGGCAGCAGGTGGGCACGGCTCGCGCGGGGTCTTAGAAGTCCGCTGTCACGAAGCCCCGTTTGTGTTGGAACATGGCCAGATTGTCGGGCGATTGATTTACGAAGCTATGACCGAAATGCCGGAAATGTTGTATGGCTCTGATCTTGGTTCCAATTATCAGGGCCAAGGACTGAAGCTGTCAAAACATTTCAAGTTTTAGGACTGGCCTGAGGCCAAACCTAACCAACCCCGACTATTCAAACATCTCTTCTTGATCGTCATTAGCAGTCGCTTGCCAGTCTTCGCCTTGATCAGGGTCATCGTTTGCAATAATGCCCGGCATCATACCCGGCGGCGGGCGGTTGTCCAACAATCCGGCCTCGCGCAGTTCTTTGACACCCGGAAGGTCGCGCGGGCTTTCGAGGCCGAAGTGGTCTAAAAAAGTTTGCGTTACCACGAACGTCACAGGACGGCCAGGCGTCATGCGGCGACGGCCCAGTTTGATCCAGTCAAGTTCCATCAGCAAATCAACCGTGCCACGCGATACGGAAACACCGCGAATTTCTTCGATTTCGGCGCGTGAGACTGGCTGGTGATAGGCGATGATTGCAAGGGTTTCGATGGCGGCGCGGCTTAGTTTGCGGGTTTCAACGCGTTCTTTTTGCATCAAAAACGCCAAATCGGGCGCCGTGCGAAAAGCCCAGGCATCGCCTATTTTCACAACGCTAACACCGCGCCCAGTAAAACGTTTACGCACCAAAACCATTGCTTCGCTCGCGTCCGAGCCATGCGGCATCCGATCTTCGATTTGGCGCAGGCTTAAGGGTTCTGCTGACGCGAATAATATTGCCTCAACCATACGTTCTTGTTCGGCCAATGGTGGGGCCTCAAACAGGCTTTCACCTCGATCAATCTGATCTGCTTCCATGTCAGGCCCCCTTCATGCGTAATTCAATCGGTGCAAACATTTCGTCTTGGCGCAATTCGATTTTGCCAAGTTTCGCCAGTTCTAACGCAGCAGCAAAAGTTGCAGCTGTTGCTGAACGGCGGCGCGCTGGATCAGTGGTCCAACCTTCGGGCAAATATTGCACTAGATCGCCCCATTCGATTGCATGCCCGATCAGCATTTTCATCCGCTCAAGCGCTTGTTCCATCGTGAACACAGCCTCGCGTTTCAGCGAAAGCGGTTCAAAATCATCGCGCGTGCGGATGTGAGCGTAGGCCTGCATTAAGTCCAGAACCGTGGCAGTATAGTCAACGCGCCGCGTGGCAGTTACATCTTCGGGCACACCACGGGCGAAAAAGTCACGCCCCAAACGATCTCGCGCCATAAGGCGAGCGGCAGATCGGCGCATCGCTTCCAGGCGTTCCAATTGAAACGCCAAATGCGCCGCCAGTTCTTCGCCGCTTGGCCCGTCATCCGTGGGGTCAGGTGGCAACAAAAGACGGGATTTTAAAAATGCCATCCACGCTGCCATCACTAAATAATCGGCCGCCAATTCAATGCGTAGGCTTTTGGCGCGCTCAATAAATTCAAGGTATTGTTCGGCCAACTGCAGAATTGATATTTTACGCAGATCTACCTTTTGGGTGCGCGACAACATCAACAGCAGATCAAGCGGGCCTTCGAAACCATCAACGTCGATAATTAACGCTTCTGCCTTTAGACGCGCTGCAATTTCGGGGTCAGCGCCGAAATCGTCCACGTCAGGGGTGGAATCACTGTTTTGGTTCTGCTCCATCGACGGGTATCATAAGCAGGTCAGCCAGTTCCGCCAAGAGGGCGGCGCGGTCTATTTCGCCAACCTCTGAGCGATATCCAAGCGCGCGGTCGGCGCGTTTTGCGGCTTTGCCTGATAAAGTTCCAGCCGCGTTCATAACATCAACCATCTCGTGCATATGACCGTGGCAATGCAGGATCAAATCACAGCCCGCATCAAGGGCGGCGCGACTGCGGTTGGTGAAATTGCCACTTAGTGCGTTCATCGATATATCGTCGGTCATCAACAAACCGTCAAAACCGATTTCATCCCGGATCAAGTTAATGATCGTCGGTGATAAAGTGGCGCAATTTTCGGAATCAAAAGCGCTGTAAACAACGTGGCCAGTCATTGCCATCGGCAAGTCAGCCAGGACCTTGAATGCCGCGAAATCGACGGCCTTAAGGTCGTGCGTCGCTGCATCAGTGTGTGGCAGTTCCAAGTGACTGTCGGTGACTGGCCGACCGTGGCCGGGAATATGCTTAAGGATGGGCAGAACACCACCCGCCAAAAGGCCATCGGCAACGGCCCGGCCCGCCAAGGCAACGGTTTGCGCGTCGCGCCCATAACAGCGGTTTTGAATGACTTCATGCACTTGATCGGTTGCCACATCCAACATTGGCGCACAATTCACGTCAATGCCCAGGTCGCGCAATTCGTCGGCAATCAGCCGATACCTGATCCACATAGCGCGTTGGGATTGACCTGGTTTGGTGGCCTTCATCTGGTCAAGTGCTGGTAGCCATTCCATCCAATTGGGTGCGCGCAGACGTTGAACACGTCCGCCTTCCTGATCAATCAGGATCGGTGCGTCGCGACCAACGCAATCGCGCATTTCTTGGGTAAGCGCACGGATTTGATCCGGCGTTTCCAGGTTTCGCGCAAAAACAATAAAACCCCAGGGGTCAGCATCGCGGAAAAACTGTTTTTCGTCCTGTGAAAGCCCGGTGCCTAAACAGCCAAGGATTGCTGCGCCTGCCACTATCTTGCTGTGACCGGAATGCACGGCGTGCCGCGTGCAAGCAAAGCCGAGCACAAGCGGCGGCTGTCGCTTAGATTATCGAAGCCGAACATGCGCAGACGATAAAACCGCCGACCACCGCTTTCGGCCTCTTGAATAAACCGTTGGCGATCGCCGATCAAATCGCCGTGGCGATTGACGATATTATCCCATTCCATAATGGCCATAGCGCGGTCATCAAAAGCACCAAGCTGCACCAAACGCGTACCTGAAAGCACTTCACTTGCGTCCACATCAACATTGCCGTTTCTCGATGTGGGCGTCACTAGAACGCCGCCAGCAAGCGAGGCAACAACCGAACGTGCCTTTGGTCTGGGTGAGGATTTAACTCCCGGCAAACGCGCAATCGCTGCAAGGCTTGGATCAATTCTTGTTTGGTTATTTGCCTGCAATATCAAGGCACTGATTTCATCGGCTTGGGTGCCAGTGCTGGCGCTCACATCCGTCAGGTTTTGAGGCACAGAGGCGAATTCTTGATCCCGCAACAACGGATGCAAATCGATTTGCGCAATGTCTTCGTCACTTAAGCGCAAAGGTTCCGGGGCCAACACCACGCGATCGACCGCCTCTTCGCTGCCGTCGCCTGATTGCACCGTATTAACAGCCAAACCCTGATGGGCAGCGATTGAACCACCCGGGTCTGCGGGCGCAACGCGGGGCGCGCCCAGCATCGCGCGCACAACCGGCACGTCGTTTACTTCACGCATGCTAAGTTGATAACCCCAAACGCATAGGCCTGCCACCAAGCCAAAAGACGTCAACGCGCCCATCCACGAGGTAAAGTTCGACACCACGCCGGGTGCATGTTCGGAATATTCTTCGGGCGTATACTGCCCGTTCGATGCCTGATTTGACATTCGCCTGCCTTTTTTTAACGTCGCATTTAGTGCGATCGCCTGCTCTACCCCCAAATGTTGTGTATGACGCGGTTTTTACCGCATTTCTTGCACTGGGGTTACACCGAGAATACCAAGACCTGCTGAAAGTACAACGGAAACCGCTGATATCAGGGCGATTTTTCCTTGCGAGCGTTGCGGATTTGACTCTTGTAAGAACCGAAGCTCTGGTAATTCGTTGCCTTTGCTCCACAATGCATGAAGTTCAGACGCCAATTCATACAGATAAAACGCGATCCTATGCGGTTCGTGATTGCGCGCCGCAAGTTCAAGTAAACGCGGCCATTCGCCAAGTTTACGCACCAACGCCAGCTCGCTTGCATGACCTATTTCCGACAAGTCAGCCGCCGCAAGCGTGGAAGCATCAACCGAAATCCCAGCATCGCCAGCCTTTTTCAACACGGAATTAATCCGCGCAAAGGCATATTGCACATAGAAAACGGGGTTTTCTTTGACCTGCTCGGTCACTTTGTCAAAATCAAAATCTAACGCAGCATCGTTTTTGCGGGTCAGCATCACGAACCGCGTTACATCTGGCCCGACTTGGTCGACAAGGTCGCGCAACGTCACAAATGTCCCTGCCCGTTTTGACATTTTGAAAGGCTGGCCGTCTTTATAAAGTTTCACCAATTGCGTCAGTTTGATATTCAGCGGCACGCGAGTATCTGACAGCGCCGACACCGCCGCCTTCATCCGCTTGACGTAACCACCATGATCGGCGCCAAGAATATCAATCAGCTCGTCAAACCCGCGTTCAACTTTGTTGAAATGATAGGCAATGTCGGGTGCGAAATATGTCCAGCCGCCGTCGGATTTCTTAACTGGCCGATCAACATCATCGCCGTGTTCGGTGGATTTGAACAAGGTTTGGATCCGAGGCTGCCAATCGTCTGGCTTTTTGCCTTTGGGCGGTTCGAGCGTTCCTTGATAAATCAAACCCTTGCTGTCCAGGTTATCCAGTGCTGCTTCAATCAAACCCGTACCGTAAAGTGATTTTTCGCTGAAAAACACATCCATTACGACACCGATTGATAGCAGATCTTCGCGGATCAAATCCATCATCGCTCCAGTTGAAAACTCACGCAATTCTGCCAACCATTCAGACTCAGGTTGTCCAACAAGACTGTCACCGAATTTGTCTTTTACGGCCTCGCCAACGGCGATCAGATAGTCGCCGGGGTATGTCCCATCGGGAAATTCAACGTCCTGCCCATTGGCCTGCAAATACCGCAAATAGACCGAGCGCGCCAAAACATCGACCTGAGCGCCACCATCATTAATGTAATATTCCCGCGTCACGACGTAGCCGGCAAAATCCAGCAGGCTTGCCAGTGCATCACCAAAAACCGCTCCGCGCGTATGACCAACATGTAAGGGCCCTGTTGGATTTGCCGACACATATTCGACATTTACTTTGCGGCCATCCCCCATATTTGAACGGCCAAAATCAGGTCCTTTTGCCAAAACATCCGGGATTATTGCCAGCCATGAAGTTGGCGCAAGTTTAAGATTAAGAAAACCCGGGCCCGCCACATCAACCGAATTAACGCGATCATCGGCTGCCAGCTTAACTGCCAGCGCCTCGGCAATATCGCGTGGTTTCATCTTGGCAGCTTTGGCCAAAACCATCGCTGCATTTGTTGCCATGTCGCCGTGCAAAGGGTCGCGCGGTGGTTCCGCCGCTACATTGGTAAAATCTAGACCTTTGGGCAAGAAGCCTTCGGTTTGTAACTCAACCAGTGATGCAAGCACCAGAGTTCTGATTTCAGCAAAAAGGTTCATGGGATTGGTCCGGTAAATATTGGCTTTTGCGCGATGTAACACAGGCGTCCGCCCCTATCCAGCAGATTACATCAAACCGCTGCGTTCCAAAAATATGTCCACGGACGCCAGCCGCGCCTTACCCCATCGCCATTGGGTCAACCAATTTGCGATGCTCGTCCAAAGCAAACCGATCGGTCATGCCAGCGATATAATCGGCGATTACGCGCGCGCGCTGGCCCTCATCATCGCCTTCCGCCCATTTCTGCCACCCATCCGGCAGCATGCCAGGATCAGTGATAAATATGTCAAACATTTCACGCACGATAATCGCCGCCTTGCGCCGCATACGACGCACTTTCCAGTGGCGGTACATGTGTTTGAAGAAAAAGGCGCGTATGATTTTTAGATCTTCGAATAACGGATCGGAAAACCGGATCAGTTGTTGATCGTGATTGCGAATGTCGTCAACGGATTGTGGATTAGCCTCGGAAATCAACCGACCGCTTTCTGCGATTACGTCTTCGACCATGACCCCAAAAACCCGCCGCAAAGCTTCGTGGCGGCGACGGATGAAATCAAGGTCAGGATAAAGCGCGTCAACCTTATCATAGCAAACGCCGATAATTGGCAGGGCGCGAATTTGCTCTTCGTTAAAAAGCCCAGCACGCAAACCATCATCAAGATCGTGGTTATTATAGGCAATATCGTCAGAAATTGCGGCGACCTGCGCCTCGGCGCTGGCATAAGTGCCAAGTTCCAGATCGTGTTGGGCGTTATAATCAGCCAAGGCTAAGGGGATATCCCCGATGACAGGGCCATTGTGTTTTGCGATGCCTTCCAGAGTTTCCCATGTCAGGTTCAGGCCATTAAATTCGGCATAGTGGCGTTCCAGCATAGTGACTATTTTGATGGCTTGGGCATTGTGATCGAACCCACCGAATTCCGCCATGCAGTCGTTTAACGCATCTTCGCCAGTGTGACCAAATGGCGTGTGACCCAGATCATGGGCAAGGGCTACGGCCTCGGTCAGTTCGGAATTCAGGTGCAAAACCGACGCAATTGTGCGCGCCACTTGCCCAACCTCAATGCTGTGGGTCAGACGCGTGCGAAAATAGTCGCCTTCATGTTCCACAAACACTTGGGTTTTATGTTTCAAGCGCCGAAACGCGCTGGAATGGATGATCCGGTCGCGATCGCGTTGAAAGGCCGTGCGATGCGCACTTTCTTCTTCCACGGTAAGCCGCCCGCGCGAGTGCGCCGGGTCGCATGCAAAATCTGCTAACATTGTGTCGCCTTATCTTGTCCCCAGGCATCTGTGCGCCTATGTTAACGCCAAGTGTAGAACAGAACGGATCGGGCGACCAGATGGAGCTTAACCTACCACCAAAAGTAACCGAGCGGGCCTTTGCCCAACTGGCGGCGATTAATTCCGGTGTGGATAAGACGCAGTCATTGCGCGTTTCCGTTGAAGGTGGGGGCTGTTCAGGGTTTCAATACGAGATAAAGTTGGACGACGCGGCAGACGACGATCTGGTGCTTGAAAGCCAAGGACAAAAAGTGCTGATCGACGCGGTATCCCTACCGTTTCTGGCCAACGCGGTGATCGACTATTCGCAAGAATTGATCGGCGCGCGGTTTGTGATCGAAAACCCAAACGCAACCAGTTCATGTGGTTGCGGCACCAGCTTTTCGATTTAGCCTCAAAATATCCACAGTAATGCTCTTTCTTCGCTTTACCTTCCACCCGATGGAAGCAGCAACCTTGGGCAAATTCTTACACATAGGATGCCCTGAATGACGACCAGAACTACCTACCCGCTGATTGTGATCGCTATTATTGCCATTTGCGGACTTGCGTATTTCAAATTCGGATCAAAGTTGGCGATACCGCCACCCTCAGATGAAAGCGCTTTATCAAAACCGATGGTCAACGTGACAATCCCGGAGCTTACTGGCATTGCCAAAATCGGCGAACTAGCGTTCAACGCCAAATGCGCCTTATGTCATGGTGAAAACGCTGCCGGAAAAGGTGGCGCTGGCCCGCCGTTGGTCCATAAAATTTACGAACCTTCGCATCATGGCGACGGCGCGTTTCTGTTGGCGGCGCAAAACGGTGTGCGCGCCCATCACTGGAATTTCGGCTCGATGCCACCGGTGGAAGGCGTGACTTCCGGTGATGTGAAGGCAATCACCGCCTATATTCGAGCTTTGCAACGGGAAAACGGCATCAACTAACCCATTAATCGTGTACAGAAGGCAGCCGCCCTGTGTACTGTTTGGTACGCAAATTGATCTCGGAGCCACCTAATGAAAATCGCCACATTTAACATCAATGGCATTAAAGCGCGGCTTGAGCGTTTGATTGAATGGCTGCCAGAAAGCGGCGTTGACGTAGCGTTATTACAAGAAATTAAATCGATGGACGAGACCTTTCCACGCGAAGTTTTTGAAGACCTTGGGTATATCGTCGAAACCCACGGTCAAAAGTCGTTTAACGGGGTCGCGATCCTTTCAAAACTGCCGCTAGAAGATGTTGTTCGTGGCCTGCCAGGCGATGAAACGGATGAACAAGCCCGCTGGATTGAGGCAACGGTAATCGGCGAAGTGCCGGTGCGGGTTTGCGGGCTATATCTACCAAACGGCAACCCCGTAGGCGAAGATTTGCAGGGATCAAAGTACCTTTACAAACTTGCATGGATGGAACGTCTAGAAGCACGCGCCCGTGAACTGATGGCCTTAGAAGAACCGTTTCTGATGGCTGGGGATTACAACATTATTCCGCAAGATGAAGACGCGCATAACCCCGATAAATGGCGCGGTGACGCGTTGTTTTTGCCGCAAAGTCGCGCTGCATATCAACGTATTCTGAACCTTGGTTTCACCGAAGCTTTTCGCGCCCTTGATCCGGCACCGTTGAATTACACGTTTTGGGATTTTCAGGCAGGCGCTTGGAACAAAAACGACGGTATCCGCATCGATCATTTTCTGATGTCGCCCCAATGTGCCGATCTGTTGAACGATTGCCAGATTGATCGCCATATGCGCGGTCGCGAGCGACATTCGGACCATGTGCCGATCTGGGTGGAACTGGCGGCCTAAATCCTGACTACGGCATCGCTGACATTCATGACATCTGAATAATCGCCTGCATTCAACGACCTGACTTTTTATCGGGAAACTGGCTGGAATCAATCGCCCTTGGTCACATCAACCCCGTAAAGCCAGTCAAACCGCCCTAACATACGTTCCGGGCTGATCGCGTTTGCCACGCGCATTCCTTTGTGTAGCATCGCACGCATTGGTGCGCCCATATGGTAAATTCCAGTATTGCTATCTGCTGCTTTAACAATGCGTTTAACTCGGGCTTCACGGCGGTCCTGATAGACCTCAAAAGCGTCCTGCAGATTGTCGATCCGATCCATTTCTTCGGCCAGAACCCAAGCATCTTCAAGGGCCATATTTGCACCTTGCGCCAAGTATGGCAGGGTCGGATGAGCCGCGTCGCCCATGATTGCTGTGCCACTTTGATACCAGTTTTCGGCAACCGAATGGGCAAATAACCCCCATAAATGCACTTGGTCAACGACTGACAAAAGCCGCTTCACTTCGGGATTAAAATCGGCAAACGCTGCGCGCAGGTTGTCGGGATCATCCTGATGGTTCCAACCTTCTTTGACCCAATCTTTGCGTTCTTGCACCGCGACAATATTAATCAAACTTCCCCCGCGCACGGGATAGGTCACTAAATGACGCTTTGGTGCCATATAAACGGTAGCAACAGCTGGTACATCATAAAGCGGTAAGAAATCCGCCCGCACTGTGGCCCGCCAAGCAACATGGCCCGTAAAAACAGATTTCGTTTTGACGTTGAGCGCCTGACGGGTCAGCGACCGTATTCCATCTGCGCCGATCAGGATCTTGCACATCCTTTGTGTGCCGTCTTCTATCGGCAACGTGGCTTGATCAAAGCCAATAGCAACGCCGGAAACCTGTTTGCCGAAGATCAAACTAACACCCAGCCGTTCGGCCTCGTGGGCCAGCATTTCGATAAGGTCAGCGCGGTGTAACAATAGATAAGGGTTCGGATTGCTATGATTAGCTTGCGTCATATCAAGGCGCACGACGGGATCACCGCCACGATAGTCCTTCAGCTCAACAGCCTTCAGTATCTGGCCGATTGCACGGACTTGTTCGCCCATATCAAGGGCATCCAGCACTGCGGTCCCGTTCGGTGTGAGTTGCAAGCCAGCACCGACTTCGCCCAACTCTGGGGCTTGATCCACAACAGAAACCCGCGCCCCGCGGCGTGCCAACGCAATCGCTGCGGTTAGACCGCCGATGCCTGCGCCCAAAATCGTAATGCTTTTGCCTTTGACTGCCATGATCCAACCTTAAACGCAAAACACCGGGAATGTGAATCCCCGGCGTTGAAATCTTGTCAATCTGCGCGACTTAATCGTCCCGATGAACCCGCTCTTTGCGCTCGTGGCGTTCTTGCGCCTCAAGGCTAAGGGTCGCAATGGGGCGTGCTTGCAGACGTTTTAGCGAAATAGGCTCGCCCGTGTCTTCGCAATATCCGTACGAGCCATCATCAATGCGGCGCAGCGCTTGATCGATTTTTGAAACAACTTTGCGTTCGCGATCCCGCGTACGCAATTCAAGCGCACGGTCAGTTTCTTCAGAAGCGCGATCAGCAACATCAGGGATATTGCGCGTGCCTTCCTGCATGCCCTCGATCGTGTCGCGATTGCCTTCCAGAATATTGGCTTTCCAGTCGGTCAATTTCTGGCGAAAAAATTCTTGCTGGCGTTCGTTCATGAACGGCTCATCATCAAGTGGTGAATA
>JBLHMX010000002.1:0-35755 GCA_047622625.1 Paracoccaceae bacterium
GACCAGCAAAGCAAAGCCAAATGCCTTTTGTGCTTGGTTCATCAATTCCGCCAACTTGTTGTGGTAGGGGTGGTAAAACGCATCCAGCCTTTGACGCGCTTCAAACATGCCAATCTTTCCGACACGAATTTCACGACTGTTACCAACAACGCGCGGAATGACCCCAAGGCCCGATGAAATCCGTGGATTATGCCCCTTCTGGCGCACGCCGTAAATCAGGGCCGGATCCAATTCGTCAGCGCCGCGATTAAGGTCGACATAAGCGCGTGGCATTGTTGCGCATAACAGGGGCGCGCCAAATTCCGGTGCCATGTCATAAAGTCTGTCAACAAAGGCATCTTCCGAGGACCGAATGGTTTTTTCGTCTAATTGCGAGTCGCGAATGAAGTCCCACGGATAATCCCGCCCGGAATGCGGCGATGCAAAAACCACCGCCGTGTCACGGTTTTCTGGCAGGCTAAGGTGATAAGGCAGACGCGGCATGTCATTCCTTGAATTTACCTGTGGACCCTACCCTGTCATTTTCGCAAAACCACTTGAACCCCTAAGCGCACTTGATTATAGAAGCGCGACGAGGGCGTTGCCGCTTTCCCACAGGTGACCGGATAAATTGCGGCGGCTTGGCAGAAATTGGCGGCGCTTAATATTTTTCGGGCGTATAGCTCAGTGGTAGAGCACTTCGGTGACATCGAAGGGGTCACAGGTTCAAGCCCTGTTACGCCCACCATTCCCTTCAAAAGGGTCTGGCCGAGATAGAAATTTACCGGCGCACCAGTGCCGTGACTTAGGAGAGAGACCATGAAGGTCAAGAATTCGCTTCGCTCATTGAAAGCGCGCCACCGGGATTGCCAGATTGTGCGCCGCAAGGGCCGTGTTTACGTGATCAACAAGACCCAGCCGCGCTTTAAGGCACGTCAGGGCTAAACTTTACGGTTATGAATTTGAAAATGCCGCCGAGGATTTCCCCGGCGGCTTTTTTGCGTTCGTATTTTGGCTGTATCAGCCCGCTTCTGCGATGAGACGAACAATGGTCTGACGGGTTAAAAAGCCTGTGACTGTGAAGCCTCGCGCTTTTTGGAACCGTCGAATGGCGCGTCTGGTCAGTTTGTCAAATTTGCCATCGGTTGGACCCGCTTCAAAGCCAAGTGCATTTAATTGTTGTTCAACCAACACCCGCGCAAACGGGTTTAGATTAAGGTTTGCCTCTTCTTGCTTGGCTGCCTCTTTATCTAACTTATTGGCTTCTTCCAATTGCAGTTCGGCAATCTTGGCCTTTGCTTCGTCGGCAAAAACACCATCTGGGAACCGATCAATATAGTTTTGATATACTGCGATAGTATTTGCGGTGTTCGCATTATCCCAAACTTTACGTTCCTTGTTGTTGACGTTTTGTCGCTTGGCTTCTTCGATGGCATCTAATCTGGCCACAGCTACGTCAGCAAAAAGACCGTCGGGATAGCGCCGCAAATATCTGCGCATTCCTTTTTCGCGACCTTCAGCCGCGCCAGACGTTTGCCAGAATGAACGATCCGCATCTTCCAATTCTTGCTTTTTGCGACGAGCCTCATCAGCCAATTCTTCGGCCTTACGGTTCGCTTGCCGGGTCAGGCGACCAACTTGCCGCTGTGTTAAGTATCCGGTTGGGTCAAAACCACGATCGTTTTGCCAGTCGCCGATTGCCCGGCGCGAGCCTCGGCCAAAAATTCCGTCAATTCCACGGGTATCATACCCTAGCAAAGACAGATTTTCCTGAATTTTACCGCGCTCTTTGCGTGTTAATCCAAGGTCTGCTTCCACTGCTCTTGCTGCGTCTTGCGGGGTGACCACAACTTGCGCGTCCAACCAACGCTGGGCTTCGTCCGAATGTGCGCCGTCTGGAAATTCTGCAAGATAAGCACGCATTGCAGCTTCACCACCTAGGCGGTTAAGCGCCCGCCAATATCCTTCGTCGATTGAACGTTCATCCAGACCGCGATTGACCTTTTCGGGTACCAAAACACCAACGTCTGAAATAAACCCCTCGCCAGAAACTGTTGCAGGCGCGTTTGCTAAAGCTTCAGCAAAACCGACGCCTTGCGCCAGAAAATCCTGTCGTAAGGTTTGCGCGATGTCGCTCGGCTCGCCTGTGACAACCAACACGCCTTGTGGAATAGTCAGGTTTCCAATGCCAGGTTCAAGCCCACCTGAAGCGCTTATTGGTCGGTCTGATGTCCCCAAAAATACCACAGCACCGCCGGGCACGCGTCCGGCATAATTCAGCACCGTTTGCAGGGACAAACCTTCATAATTGATACTGATCGGATTTGGTGGAAACGCGTTGACCGGCACGAACCAAGTATCACTGTCAGATTG
Source organism: Paracoccaceae bacterium (assembly GCA_047622625.1). Lineage (GTDB taxonomy): Bacteria > Pseudomonadota > Alphaproteobacteria > Rhodobacterales > Rhodobacteraceae > UBA5972. Next base: position 2,353 of record JBLHMX010000002.1, read on the forward strand.
TACAAAATGGCCGTTTAAGGCGATGACGACCCGATCGGCATCGGAAAGACGCGAAACAAACCCATGTAACGCACCGCGGGTTTGTTCAATCGAAAGATCGCGGCCTGATATAACAGCAAAGCCCGAGTTTCGCAATTTGGTGCCGACATTCAACACCCTTTCCGCACCGTTCATTGAGCTGGCGCGTTGGTAATTTCGATTGCCAATAATTAGGGCGACATCACCCGCTGAAATGGTTGTGGCCGAAACCAGCAAACCTAGAAATCCAAACATAAAAACAGAGACAAAACGCAACATGGACCCCCCCCCGGAAACCTTTAAATCAATCATAGCTCCGTTGATCATCAATGACTTTGCCGTCATTGGGAAGGGAGCCTGGTTCAACCATTATCACATCACCGCGCAATTTCAGAGTCTCAACTACAGAATTTTTATACGCCCCTGCGTCACCTGAAACCGCTTCAATCTGTACGCGCATCAAATCTTGCTCGCCGTCACGGGTTACTACGACCCGTGCTTTCGCGATCTCGCTGTGTTTTTCAACCAATGCTGCGACTTGTTCGGGACGTACAAACATCCCCTTTATCTTGGCGGTTTGATCGGCACGACCCATCCAGCCTTTGATCCGCATGTTCGTGCGGCCACAGGGGCTTTTGCCCGGCAGGATCGCGGAAAGATCGCCAGTAGCGAACCGAATTAACGGATAATCCGGGTTCAAGGTTGTTACCAGCACTTCTCCAACGTCACCATCGGGTACAGGATTTCCCGTGCCAGGCGTGACGATTTCAACGATAACACCTTCGTCGATGATCATGCCTTCCATCGCGTCGGTTTCATAGGCGATGTTGCCAAGGTCAGCAGTGGCATAGCTTTGCAGGCATTGAATGCCGCGATCTGCGTATTCTGCCCTAAGCGAAGGAAACAGCGCCCCCCCACCTACTGCTGCGCGTTTGATGCCAGAAAGATCGACACCCATTTCCAGGGCGCGATCAAGGATGATTTTCAGATAATCAGGCGTGCCAGCATATGCCGTGACGCCAATGTCACGGGCGGCCTGTACCTGCAGTTCGGTCTGCCCGGTTCCGGCCGGAAATACTGTTGCACCTACAGCGCGCGCAGCACTTTCAAAGATCATGCCAGCGGGCGTCATGTGATACGAGAAACAGTTTTGCACCACATCATCCGGACCAACACCGCAGGCGTGTAATGCGCGCCCCATACGCCACCAATCGTGGCTAGTGCGACCCGGTTCATAGATCGGGCCCGGCGATTGAAAAACATGGTCAAACTGATTGGCCGCGAAAGTTGTAAATCCACCGAAGGGCGAATTTGCGGCTTGGGCTTTACTTAGTTCAGACTTGCGCAGCACAGGCAATTTCGCCAGCGCTCCCCGCGAAGTGATCGCCTTAGCCTCAACATCTGCCAAACCAGCGCGCGCAATTTGTTGCGGCAATGCGGATACTAGGTCAGCTTCCCGCGCATCGTCCGAGCGCGTTTCAAGATTGTCAAAGAAGCCAGCCATCAATTCAGCCAACGCTTCCGGCGACGGTACGAACGTACATCGCGGAACGATTTGCGACCCTCTTCGGAAATACCCAAATAGAATTCTTTCACATCGGGGTTTTCTGCAAGATCCTTGGCGGGACCGTCCATAACCACGCGGCCACTTTCCAAAATGTACCCATAGCTCGCATATTTCAGGGCGACGTTTGTGTTTTGCTCGGCCAGCAGAAACGAAACACCTTGTTCTTCATTCAGGGTTTTTATGATGCCGAATATTTCTTCTACCAATTGCGGGGCCAGCCCCATTGACGGCTCGTCTAGCAGAATGGTTTCCGGTTTCGACATCAAGGCGCGGCCAATGGCGCACATCTGTTGTTCACCACCGGATATGTAGCCTGTCAGAGATTTGCGCCGTTCACGCAGACGCGGGAAATAGTTGTAGACCATTTCGATGTCTGCCGCGATTGCACCCGCGCCATCCGTGCGAGTAAACGCGCCAGTTTGCAGGTTTTCTTCAATCGACAGATGTTCAAAACAATGGCGGCCTTCCATGACCTGGATGACACCCTTGCGCACAAGTGCCGCCGGATTAAGTTCGGAAATGCTTTCGCCGCGATAAATGATCGACCCCTTGGTGACCTCACCGCGTTCTGAATGCAACAAATTAGAAATCGCCTTAAGCGTCGTGGTTTTGCCTGCGCCATTTCCGCCTAAAAGGGCAGTAATGCCGCCTTTCGGCACGTTCAGGCTGACGCCCTTAAGTGCAAGGATCACGTGGTTATAAATCACTTCGATATTGTTCACCTCAAGAAGGTTTTCAGTATCGGGGCTATCTTGCGGGCTCATGGTCATGATTTCAAATCCGGGAATTTCGTTTTTGAAACCAGCCCCGGAAACCGGGACTGGTTAGTTTTATTGGAGTGACTTAGTTACAAGTCTGGGTTTCCCAGCCTGGCTTGTCCGATACATATTGATCCGCAGCCGCTTCCAGCAAAGGCTGTACAACGTCAATCATTGGTTCGATCAAATCCGTTGTTTTCACCCAATTTGAGCCGTCCCACTGCTGTAAGAAGATCGCGCCCGTACTGCCGTGGTCGGCACAAGACGTGATGAGCGGAGCCGTAAAGCCAGCCAAACCTAATTCAGCCCAACGATCAGCGGTCAAGTTAATGTTCTCAAGCGCATCACGCATATCTGCGCCGTTGATTTCGGCTTTGCCAGTGGCAGCCTGAGCGACTTGAATCGCTTCGGCAATAAGCACAGCGTTATAAACGCCGCGATTATAAAGCACGTCACCAACTTTTTCTGGGTCAACTTGGCTCATGCCTTTGTCAACAACATAGGTTTTGATGTCTTGAATGGCTTGGAAATCAGTACCAATGCCAGACATATTTGCCGAACGGTAGCCCTTGCCTGCTTCACCTACTGGATCAAGGTCAGCATTTGCGCCAGCCCACCAGTTACCAATGAAATGATCCATTGGGAATTTGATTTTCGCAGCTTCCTTAACGGCCGTTGCGTTCATCGCACCCCAGCCCCACATGATCATCCAATCAGGCTTTTCTTTGCGTACATTCAGCCAATGGGAAGATTGGGTCTGCATTTCTTTACCAGCAACCGGGAATTCAACGACTTCAAAACCCATAGATTTTGAAAGCTGATCAAGGAGTGGAATAGGCTCTTTGCCGTATCCGGAAACCAGATAGATAAAGCCGATTTTCTTGCCTTTGATGCCACCGTCTTGGGTGTCGATCCATTTAAGGATCGCTGACATCTGGCTCCAATATGTTGTTGGGTAAGTGAAAGTCCAAGGGAACTTTTCGCCAATCGCAGCTGCAGACAGGCCGTAACCCATCGACAGAACTGGAATTTGGTCCACTGGTGCTTTAGGGATCAACTGAAGTGTGATGCCTGTCGAAAGCGGGCTGTAAACCAGCGCGTTTTTAACTTTTGTGGCTTCATAGCATTCCACACCTTTTTGGGTGTTATAGCCGGTTTCACATTCTTCAACTTCTACTTTGATGCCGCCAATGCCGCCATCGCGTTCATTTAGCATGTGAAAGTAATCGGCAAATCCGTTTGCCACGGGCGTACCACCGCCGGCGTAGGGGCCAGTCCGATAGCTTAGACTAGGTATATAATGCGTACCTTCAGCGCTGACTGCGCCTACTTGAACGGTTGTGGCTATGGCAAGCGCCACAGTCCCCGTTACGATTTTCTTGAACATTTCTGTTCCTCCCAATTGCTGCGGTTGGCGAGGCTGCCCACCGCTTCTAATTTGAAACCTTATTCATTTTGCAGACATGCACGGTTTCTCAAGCACATCCGTTTTGCGGGGGCCTAGTAAGGGAACGGCCACACACGTAATTTTTGTTTCAGCAGACCAAATAGACGCGCCATGCCGTGGGGTTCTTTGATCAGCAAAAACATTATCAAAAAGCCGGTGATCATCAGGCTAATGTGTTCCATCGTTGCCGGGTTCGCACTAAAGCCAAAGAAATTCGGTGCGGCGCGCATGGCGATTGGCAGCATAAAGATAAAGGCCGCTCCCAAAAAGGCACCGACCAGCGAGCCAAGGCCGCCAATGATTACCATGAACAAGATCAAGAATGATTGGTCCACGCCGAAAGGTTCAGCTTCGGCGGCACCCAGCCACATGAACACAAGCATTGCGCCAGAAACACCAATGTAAAATGATGACACGGCAAAAGCGGATAACTTGGCATAAAGTGGACGTACGCCCATGAGTTCGGCAGCGATATCCATATCCCGGATCATCATCCAATTGCGCCCAATGCGACCATGAACGATATTGGAAGCAACCCATGTCATCACAACAACAATCGACAAAACGACCAGATATTGTGTTGAAGCAGCGGCATGCGGCCCAGTGACAATTATGTTAAGCACTTCTCGTTGAGGCACTTCGATCGCCCCGGAATTGTTGTAATTGTAAAGCCAAGGCACGTTGATAAATACCCACTCAAAAAAGAATTGAGCGGCCAACGTCGTTACAACCAAATAAAACCCTTTGATCCGAAGTGAAGGCAGGCCAAAAACTACACCCGCCATTGCAGAAAATATTCCTGAAACCACCATCAACAGAATAACGTTGGTATCCGGAAATATTGTCACCAACTTATAACAAGAATAAGCGCCGATCCCCATGAACGCACCAGTTCCCAATGATATTTGCCCAGTGTAGCCGACCAAAATATTCAGACCGATTGTCGCCAAAGCGAAAATCAAAAACGGCGTCATCATCGAGTTTAGAACGAAGTCCGACCCGAAATAGGGGATGAAGAAAAAGGCGATCACCAAATAGAATGCGATGGCAATCCGATCCTGCAAGATCGGAAAAATGGCGCTGTCTGCCTTATAGGTTGTCTTGAATTGCCCTGCTTCACGATACAACATGGATTAAACCCTCTCGATAATTTTTTCGCCGAACAGACCCTGAGGTCTGAACAGTAGGAAGATCAGTGCCAGAACATAGGCGAACCAACCCTCTACACCGCCACCAAGCAAGCCGCCCCAGTAAACCTCGAACAGCTTTTCGCCAAATCCAATGATGAGGCCGCCAACGATTGCCCCGGGAATGGATGTAAAACCGCCAAGGATCAAAACCGGCAGCGCTTTTAGGGCCACGATCTCGAGTGCGAAGGAAACGTCAGATCTGGCGCCCCACACGATACCCGTAAACAAAGCCACGATACCCGCCGCAAACCAGACAATTGCCCAGATTTGATTAAGCGAAATCCCAACTGAAAGCGCCGCTTGGTGGTCATCTGCAACCGCGCGTAAGGCTCGGCCAATGCGCGTTTTCGAAAAGAAAAAGGCCAGCCCGGTGAACATAATGGCAGCAATAACAACGGCCGCGATATCCAGATGCTGAAGGATTAGGATACCGTCAAAAGGTTCAAGCACTGTGGAACCAGTCGGCAAACCGAGTTCTTCGGTAATCATCGATTTAGTTTCACCACCAAAGATGTATTCACCAAGACCTTTTAGGAAAATCGACAAACCGATCGTGGCCATAAACAAGATGATATCGGGCTGGTTTACAAGATGGCGCAGAACCAATCGTTCCACTGACATCGCCAATATTCCCATGACAACGATGGTGATGGCTAAGGCCAAATAGGCAGGCACGCCAAGCGCAAATAGCCCCACCAGCGTCAACGCAGCGAACACGACCATGATGCCTTGGGCAAAGTTAAACACGCCAGATGCTTTGAAAATCAGCACAAATCCAAGCGCGATTAGGGAATAAAGCGTGCCGGTCACAAAACCTTCCCACAAAACCTGCATGAAAAAGTCTGGGAACTGCACCATTTCTACAAATGGACCAGCGAAAATATCGTATAAAAGTTCCATCAGTGCGCCACCCCTAGATAAGCGTCAATCACGTCTTGGTTTGCCTGTACTTCGGCCGGAAATCCGTCTGCGATCTTTTTACCGTAATCCAGAACCACCACCCGATCAGCGATATCCATAACCACGCCCATATCATGTTCAATCAGCGCGATTGTGGTGCCGAACTGGTCGTTAACGTCCAGAATAAAGCGGCTCATGTCTTCTTTTTCTTCGGAATTCATGCCAGCCATTGGCTCGTCTAAAAGCAGTAACGACGGTTCGGCCGCCAGCGCGCGCCCAAGTTCGACACGCTTTTGCAAGCCGTAAGGCAGCTGACCAACAGGCGTTTTTCGGATCGCCTGAATTTCAAGGAAATCAATAATTTCTTCAACAAAGCGGCGGTTTTTGATTTCTTCGTTTTGGGCAGGACCATAACGCAGCATTTGCCAAAAGAAGTTTTTATTCATTTTAAGTTGGCGACCGGCCATGATATTATCCAGCGTCGACATGCCAGCAAACAACGCAACATTTTGAAATGTTCGTGAAATTCCGGTGCTTGCGGCCTCGTAGGGGCGCATTTTAGACCGAGCCGTGCCGCGATAGATTATCTGGCCTTCTTGCGGGTGGTAAAACCCGTTGATGACATTCAGCATCGACGTTTTGCCAGCGCCGTTTGGGCCAATAATCGCCCGGATTTCACCCTTGCGAATGTCAAACGAGATATCGCTAATCGCGGTGACGCCACCGAATTTCAGGGTGATGTTTTTCATTTCCATCACCACTTCGCCGATTTCACGGCCGTCCGGCGTTGTCCACCCGCCATCGGCGCGAATTTCCGGGCTTGTGTTATCTAAGCTCATGCTGCTTTTGCCCTCCGCGGGAATGTTTTCGCGTCTTTGATCGTTAACGTCGCTGAAATTGAACCTTTACGGCCGTCTTCATATGTAACTTCGGTCACTGTCGAAACTTCGGTTGATCCGTCGTTAAGCGCCGCGATCAGATCGGAATATTTGTCATCGACAATCCGGCGGCGCACTTTGCGCGTGCGGGTCATTTCACCATCATCGGGATCAAGTTCTTTGTGCAGGATCAAAAACCGGTGGATCTGACAGCCGTTCAGCATTTCATCTTGGGAAAGCGAGGCGTTGACCTCTTCTACGTGGCCGCGAATGATATTCAGAACCTGCGGGTGGCCTGCCAATTCCTGATAAGACCCATAGCCAACATTATTGCGTTCGGCCCAGTTTCCAACCGCGCCAAGGTCGATGTTGATAAAGGCGACACATTTGTCTGAGCCGACACCGAACAAAACACTTTCCAGAATGTTTGGATAAAATTTCAATTTGTTTTCAACATATTTTGGCGCAAACAGGCTGCCATCGGCCATTTTGCCCACGTCTTTTGACCGGTCAATGATTTTCAAATGACCGGTACCTTCTTCAAAGAACCCAGCGTCGCCTGTGGCGACCCATCCGTCTTTGTCTTTGGTTGATGCTGTGGCTTCTGGGTTTTTGTAGTATTCAACAAAAGTCCCAGCAGACCGATAATGAACCTCGCCGCTGTCATCGATCTTAATCTCGACACCCGGGGCAGGCACGCCAACTGTATCAGCGCGTACTTCGCCGTCGGGTTGAACCGTCACATAGACTGAAGCTTCGGTTTGGCCGTATAATTGTTTCAAGTTGATGCCCATCGAGCGGAAAAATTCAAAGATTTCTGGCCCAATCGCTTCGCCAGCCGTATAGCCAACACGCACTTTTGCCATGCCCATTTGACTTTTCAGCGGGCCGTAAACCAACCAGTCGCCAAACTTGTATTTAATCCGATCCAGTATGCCAATGGGTTGGCCATCCAGCATCTTACTGCCAACCTTTTTCGCGTGTGCCATGAAATAGGCAAACATGCGGTTCATGTTTGGCCCAGCATCTTCCATGCGGATCATGATGCGAGTCAACAACCCTTCGAAATAGCGTGGCGGCGCAAAGAAATACGATGGACCGATTTCATGTAGATCGGCCTGCATGGTGTCAGGGCTTTCTGGGCAAGCGACGCAAAAGCCTGTCCAATAGCATTGACCAACGGAAAAGATGAAATCGCCGACCCAGGCCATTGGCAAATAGGCCAGCACGGAATCCCCGGCGTTCAAACTGTCAAATTCCGAAGAACTGCGTGAGGCTTCGATGATACTGCGATTGGACAGAACCACACCTTTCGGCCGTCCAGTTGTACCCGATGTGTACAGCATCACACATGTCGTATCGTAATTTTGTACTGACAAGCGTTCATTCAAGATCGGGTCAAGATCAGCATTGCCAGCGCGGCCTTTATCTTGAATGTCCTTATATGCGTGCATTGATGTATGGTCGTATTTGCGCAACCCGCTACCATCCAGATAGATGATTTGCTCAAGCTTTGGCAGTCGGTCATTAATTTCAAGAACCTTGTCGACCTGTTCTTGATCTTCCACGATCGCAAACCGCGCTTCGCAATGGTCCAGCACATAGACCATCTCGTCGGCAACAGCATCTTGGTACAAAGGCACAGGCACAGCACCTATGGATTGAACAGCAACCATTGACCAGTAAAGCGCCGGACGGTTGCGCCCGATAATGGCAACGTGATCGCCTGGTTTTACATCAAGTGTCAGCAGACCAAGGGCCAGTGCGTTCACTTCTTTAGCGACCTCAGACCAAGTCCAGCTTTGCCAAATGCCAAATTCTTTTTCACGATTGGCGGCCCTGTCAGCAAACTTGTCAGCGTTTCGCGCCAGCAATTTCGGTATAGTATCCAACCCGGCCGTAGCCGACACCTGACTTGTCAAACTTGTATCCTCCGCTTCGCGAACCAGCCGCTGTAACGGCACCCGCGTGGAAATTTCGCATGACTTCGCGAATCCACCTTAATCTTGACGTCTGATTTGTGAACGTCAATTGCTACACGAGTTTTTCGCGAATGTATCGAATTGTAACAAGTCAAATCTTCGTGCGTCTGTTCTGGCCAAAGCGTTATGTTCAGTGTTAGCGAACAGGGGACAGGAGCAGCTATGGCCCAAAACAGCGTGAAGAAACCTGACAGTCTGACCCAGGCCGGCCTGAACCTGATCCAGCAAGCATTATCGATCTATGATCGCGAACTGCGGTTGGCCGTCTGCAACAGCCGGTTTACCGAAATGTTCGGGCTGCCTAAACATTTGACGGAACCAGGCGCTGATTTTGCCGAAACCATCCGATTTCTGACTATCGGTGGCGAATACGGCGAAATCGACGACGTCGATTCTTTCGTTCAAGAAAAGGTTGATCAAGCGCTGGCGTTCGAGGCCCATTATGTTGAACGCACCCGCGCCAATGGTCGATCAATTTCCATTGAAGGCAGCCCCTTGCGGCAAGGTGGTTGGGTCACGGTTTATACCGACATTACATCGATCAAGCGGCAAGAAGCATTGTTGCGGGGTGACTCGGCGCAACTATCCGATCAGTTACTGACCCATGCCGAAGAACTGGCGCGCACCAATCGTGAGCTGGCCGCCACCAATGTTGCCCTTGAAGAAACCAAACGCGATTTAATCGACAGCGAAGCGTTATCGCGCATGACCACTGAAATGATGCCGGCTCATATTGCGCATCTGGATCTAGAAGAATGTTACACTTATTCTAACCGGAAACTGCCAAGCGTTTTACCCAAAAGCCCTGTTGAAATCGCTGGCCTGCAAGCGCGCAAAGCCTTGGGTGTCGAAGCATATCAGGCTATCAAACCATGGCTTGATAAGGCGTATATGGGCCAACCAAGCGTGTTTGAATTCAGCCACGTGACCGCCGCGCGGCGCATACGATGTGCGTTCACCCCGGATCGGGACATGGCCGGAAATGTCAGCGGCGTTTACATTTTGTCAATGGATGTCACCGAAGAAGCCCAAGCCCGCGCTGCCCTTTTTCAATCCCATAAACGCGAATTGGCGGCGCAGTTAACCAGTGGCGTGGCCCATGATTTCGCAAACCTTCTGACCATCATCCTTGGCTTACAGGGGCGACTTAAAAACCTGCCGGACCTGCCCGATGTGGCGCAAGAAATGATAACCTCAACCCGCGCTGCGGCCCTGCGTGGTGGCGTATTGCTGGATCGATTGTCGAATATTTCCGGCCACCGCGATCTGCACCCCACAGCCACAGATTTGCCCGCAATGCTGGCCGATATTCAGGCGATGGCGACACCCTCGCTACCTGAGGAACATCAACTGGCCTATGACAGAGGTAAACTTGACCGCGCCGTTTTACTGGACAGCGGATTGTTGCAAGACACATTGCTGAACCTGATCTTGAACGCCCGTGATGCGATGGGGAAATCTTCAGGGCAGATCAAAATCGACTTACAGCCGATCAAAGACATCTGGCTTGAAATCACAGTGTCTGATACCGGCCCCGGATTTTCTCAGCAAGCCTTGGAACACGCGCTTGATCCGTTTTACACGACAAAGCGCAGCGACGAGGGTTCGGGCCTGGGCCTGTCGACAGTCTATGATTTCGCGCAATCTTCAGGTGGGCATCTGAAAATTGCCAACCACAAGAACGGCGCCATTGTCACCCTGCGATTGCCGCTTAAATATGCCAAAACCGCGCCAACGCCACGGTTTGTTTTACTGGTTGAGGATAGCTTGGAAATCCGCACGAACCTACGCGAAATGCTGCGCAACCTCGGTCATACCGTGCTTGAAGCAACTTCGGCTGACGAAGCTGAAACTTTGGCCGCCATTCCCGGTATCGATACTGTGTTGACCGACATCAATCTTGATGGCGCGCGCACGGGCCTTGATCTTGCACGAACCCTGGCTAAAACCGCTGATGTTACCCGTCTTTACGTGATGACGTCCCTGCCACCGGAAAACACTACACGCCGCGCTGCTGAAAGCGAGTTTTCCCTGATTGGTAAACCTTTCAACCAATCTGAACTGGCGCATTTTTTAGAGGCCCGCGCATGACCGAACTTTCGCCTATGGTCACAATATTGGATGACGAGCCGCAAATCCGCATGATGTTATCAGATGCCCTGCAAGAGGCCGGATTTCGCACCGCAAACTTTTCACGGGCCACAGAATTTGAAGCGGCCCTGCCCAATTTGAACCCTGATATCTGCCTTGTAGATTTGGGCCTGCCCGACAAAGACGGGCTGGCACTGGTGCATCGCCTTGCCCTTGAAAGCGGGGCCGCGATCATCATCATTTCTGGGCGTGCACAAGTACAAGACAAGGTGACAGGGCTGGAACTTGGCGCCGATGATTACATCATCAAACCGTTTGATCCCGCCGAAGTGGTTGCCCGCGCGCGCGCGCTGTTGCGCCGTGGTCGAAGCAATAAAACAAGCGTTCGGGAAACAGCCAACTTTGCCAACTGGACGGCGCGGTTCGATCAATTCACCCTAACTGCAGGCGACGGGGAGATCATCACCTTTAGTCAAGCCGAAGGTGAAGTTCTGCGACTATTTTTGGACAGCCCGAACCGCCTTATCTCGCGTGCGCACATGCAGGAAACCCTTGGCGGCGCGGCAGGAGATAGCTTTGATCGGGCAATGGACGTCAGGGTCTCACGCCTGCGCACAAAATTGCGCGAAGACCCCAAAAACCCCAAACTAATCAAGACAATCTATGGCGCAGGTTATATATTCCTTGGCACAGTAAACTGGAGCTAACCCAATGGATTTATTCATCTTTGCCTATTACGGCGCAATCTGCGGCGTGCTGGCGTATAGCGCGCCATTGCTTGAAACAAGTTTGCGCCGCCTGTTACTAGGCTTGACCACAGGTCTAATCGCCGCCACTGCCATGCCCTATGTACGGGATATGCTTACAGGATCAGGGCACTAACCTGCATGACATCCAATTGGCTAAAATATCCCCGCCAGAGGCTTTGACCTTCAGGCCTACTCCGCCGCAATAACCTCATCCACAGCCTCAACCCTAACAGCGGAAAACTTGAATTCTGGGATTTTGCCGACAGGATCAAGTGCTGAATTGGTCAGGATATTCGCCGCCGCTTCCACATAGGCAAATGGCAAGAACACCATGTCTTCGGCCACACCACGATCAGCTCGCGCCATCGTCACGATCGAGCCTCGTTTCGTTGAAAGGCGCAACATGCCGCCAGGCTCAATCCCCAGCCTACGCAGGGTTTTTGGATGCAACGAGCAATTCGCCTCAGGCTCCATCGCGTCCAGCACCTTAGATCGGCGCGTCATGGATCCCGTATGCCAATGCTCAAGCTGGCGACCCGTGGTCAGAATCATCGGGAATTCCGCATCCGGAACATCATCGGGTGCAACCAAATCAGCAGGTGTAAACCGCGCGCGGCCATTTTCACGTGGGAAGCCATCGCCAAATACAATCGCTTGACCCGGGTCTGTTGGTGATAGCGACGGATAGGTCACAGACTCGCCCTCCAACCGTTCCCAGGTAATGTTGTCAAAGGATTTCATACCAAGTTTCATTTCGGCAAAAATTTGCTTTGGATGGGTGTAATCCCAGTTCAGTCCTAAACGCTGTGCCAAATCCGTGGTGATCGCCCAATCTTCGCGCGCCTCACCCGGAGGGGCAAGTGCAGGCCGCCCCATCTGAACCTGACGGTTGGTATTTGTTACCGTCCCGGTTTTTTCGGCAAACGCGCTGGCGGGCAAAATAACATCGGCATAGTTGGCGGTTTCGGTGATGAAAATGTCCTGAACCACCAGATGCTCAAGTTTAGCCAAAGCATCGCGCGCGTGTTCGACATCGGGGTCAGACATGGCAGGGTTTTCGCCCAGAATATACATGCCGCAGATGTCACCTGTATGAACGGCGTCCATAATTTCGACCACGGTCAGGCCTTTTTCAGCGCCAAAATCAACGTCTGAATCCCAGATCTCGTTAAAGGCAGACCGCACACCGTCATCCGTAACTGTCTGATAATCGGGCAAGAACATCGGGATCATTCCCGCGTCAGATGCGCCTTGAACATTGTTCTGGCCACGCAGCGGGTGAAGGCCCGCGCCCGGTTTACCAATGTTGCCAGTCATCAAAGCCAACGAAATTAAGCAGCGTGAATTATCTGTGCCATGAATATGTTGGCTGATGCCCATGCCCCAGAAAATCATGCCGGCCTTGCCGCCTGCAAATACCCGCGCAACTTCGCGCAGTGTCTGCGCGTCAACGCCACAAATTCCGGCCATTGCTTCGGGGCTGAACCCCTTCAGATGTTCTTTTTCGGCTTCAAAATTCTCGGTGTATTTCTCGACATAGGCTGCGTCATACAATTCTTCTTCAACAATCACATGCATGATGGCATTCAACATCGACACGTCCGTGCCGGGCTTAAACTGAACGCGATGATCCGCGAACCGGCCAAGGCCAACACCACGTGGATCCATCACGATTAACTTGCCACCGCGCTTGGCGAATTGCTTGAAATAGGTCGCGGCGACCGGATGGTTTTCGATTGGATTACAGCCGATCATGATCGCAACATCTGAATGTTCAATCTGATTGAAGGTCGCCGTCACAGCGCCTGATCCAACGTTTTCCATCAATGCGGCAACCGAACTTGCGTGGCACAAGCGTGTGCAGTGATCGACGTTGTTGTGGCCAAAACCTTGGCGGATCAGTTTTTGGAACAGATACGCTTCTTCGTTGGAACATTTCGCACTGCCAAACCCGGCGACGGATTTGCCACCAACATCGTCGCGCAATTTGGCCAAGCCGCCAGCGGCCGCTGTCATTGCTTCTTCCCAGCTGGTTTCGCGGAAATGGGTCAGCGGATTTGCGGGATCAACGTTCAACCCTTTGGCAGGTGCGTCATCACGCCGGATCAAGGGTTTTGTCAGACGGTGGTCGTGGTGGATATAATCAAAGCCAAACCGCCCCTTAACGCAAAGTCGCCCCTCATTCGCGGGGCCGTCCAAGCCTTCAACGAACAACACCTTGTTGTCCTTGATCTTAAGCGAAATCTGGCAACCAACGCCGCAAAACGGGCAAACACTGGCAACTTCGCGATCGTAATCACTGCTGTCACCAACTTGCGCGTCATCAACCACAGTTGCTGGCATCAATGCCCCAGTTGGGCAGGCTTGCACACATTCGCCGCAAGCCACACAAGTTGACTCGCCCATCGGATCGTTCATATCAAATACGATCTGGCTGTCGCGTCCGCGGCCAGCCATGCCGATCACATCGTTTACCTGAACCTCGCGACACGCACGCACACAAAGGTTGCATTGAATGCAGGCATCAAGATTTACGCGCATGGCAACATGGCTGTCGTCCAGCAACGGAATGTGCTCAGGTTCAACCATCGGGAAGCGGCTTTCGCTTACGTCCTGCATGGCGGCCATATCCCAAAGATGGCTTGATTTATCGCGCGCCTGATCTTGTGGGGGCTGGTCAGTAACCAGCAATTCCATCACCATTTTACGGGCTGTTTTCGCCCGAGTGTTTTGCGAATTTACAACCATGCCTTCGTTTGGCGTGCGAATACACGACGCCGCCAAAACCCGTTCGCCTTCAACTTCAACCATGCAAGCGCGGCAATTGCCGTCGCTGCGATAGCCCTTTTCGCCGGAATGGCACAGATGCGGAATGGTTGTGCCAACACGTTTGGCAACCTCCCAAATGGTTTCACCATCGGTTGCAGAAACTTCTTTGCCATCAAGGGTAAAGCGCACGGAATCAGACATCTGTAATTCTTTCATTTCCAGTCATTAAACAGCTTTAAAACACACCCGCCAGTTTTGACCAAACAAAAAGCCGACACCAAAACGCAGGAAAACGCCTTTTGCGGCTAGGAAGATTGCTTTCATTGTTCCTGAAATACTCAAATTCCCTCATTGGCAATCAACAAAGCCCTCGCTAAGTCTTAATTGGTAAAACAGGAGCACCTCATGCAACCACATTTATGGGTCCGCGCAGAGCAACGCGACGCCGAACAACGGGTTGGAATTACACCAGATGGTGTTCGTGCGATGATGGATGCCGGGTTTAAGGTTACGGTCGAACGCTCGTCATGCCGCGCCATTGGTATTGAGGGCTATCTGCAAACCAGTTGTGAAATTGCGCCAGAAAACTCCTGGCCAAATGCGCCATCGGAAGCGATTATATTTGGTCTGAAAGAACTGCCTGAAGACGACTCGCCCTTGCCCCATCGTCACATCTTATTTGGTCATGCCTATAAAGGCCAAGCGGACGGTCCTGCCCTGCTTGAACGCTTTAAAATCGGCGGTGGCACACTATATGATCTGGAATATCTGGTTCATGAAAACGGACGTCGCGTTGCGGCATTTGGCTATTGGGCAGGCTATGCCGGTGCGGCGGTTGCCGTTAAAGTATGGGCAGCACAACAGGCGGGTGATCTGCCGGGGCCAGGGCATATCAACACATATCTGGATAAAGACGCCTTACTTACCGACCTTCAAACCGACCTAGCTGCCGGGCTTGGCAACGGCGCGACAATGCCTGATGCCATCATCATCGGCGCTTTGGGTCGGGTCGGGTCTGGGGCCAGTGATCTTCTGGAAGCACTGGGTCTTGAGGTCAGAAAATGGGATATGGCCGAAACTGCAAGTGGTGGTCCGTTTCCGGAAGTTCTGACGCACAGCATTTTCGTCAATTGCATTCTAGCCAGCCCAAGCGTGCCGGTTTTTGTGCCACAATCAGCGCTTTCGGGCAGCCGTCGTTTAAGCGTTATTGCCGATGTCGCCTGTGATCCTAACAGCGACTACAACCCGATCCCAATCTATGACCGTGCGACAACATTCAGCGATCCGATTATCCGCGTAGCCAAGGGAACCCCGCCATTGGATGTCACGGCGATTGACAATCTGCCATCGATGTTGCCGGTTGAAAGTAGCCAAGATTTCGCCGAGCAGTTATTGCCCTATCTGCTGACTTTGGGCGAGATCGACCAGGGCGTCTGGACACGCGCCAAGACCATATTCGACCAACACACCGCAAAATTAGGAGCGTAACATGACAAATATTCACTGGGTCGGCACGGGCCTGTCTGCTATTCCGGGCCTACGTCGGCTGATCGAACGCGGTCACAATGTCACCGTTTGGAATCGCTCGATCGACAAGGCGCAAGCCGCTGTGGGAGATCTGACCGACAATATCAAAACCTTCACCTTGGACAAGATTACCGCTGATCTTGCTAAGGGCGATGTCCTTATTTCCATGTTACCCGGTGACTGGCATGTGCCTTTGGCAGAACTTTGCCTGACGAAGGGTGCGAACTTTGTCAGCTCGTCCTATATTGCGCCGGAAATGCGGGCGCTGGATGCGCGGGCAAAGACGGCGGGCCTTGCTTTTGTAAATGAAGTCGGCCTTGACCCGGGTATCGATCACAGTATGGCCCATTGGCTGGTTGCGGATTACCGCGCTTCGGCCAAATTTGATGCCGCTAATGACCTGTCGTTCGTTTCTTATTGCGGCGGTGTGCCAAAGCATGAAAACCCATTCCGATACAAATTTTCGTGGTCGCCACTTGGCGTTTTGAAGGCCCTCCGCTCGCCCTCAAAGTCCATTGCCGAGTTTGCGGAAAAGAACGTTGCCCGCCCTTGGGACGCGATTTCGACATACACAGCACCGTTGGCTGAAAATGAGGCGTTTGAGGTTTATCCAAACCGCGACAGCCTGCCGTTTATGATGGAATACAATTTTGATCCTTCGTGGAACGTCAAACACTTTGTGCGTGGAACCCTGCGCCTGAATGGCTGGGCTGATGCCTGGGCCGATGTGTTTGCCGAGGTTGAAACCCTAGAGGGCGAAGCCGGCGAGGCCCGTCTGAAAGAAATGTCCGATCAGTTTTGGGCGTATAATTCTTACGATGACGGTGAGCCGGATCGCGTGATCATGTGCGTGTCTTTAAGGGCAGAAAAGGATGGCGCATCG
This sequence comes from Paracoccaceae bacterium, assembly GCA_047622625.1. GTDB lineage: Bacteria > Pseudomonadota > Alphaproteobacteria > Rhodobacterales > Rhodobacteraceae > UBA5972. The sequence goes on from JBLHMX010000002.1 coordinate 19,112, forward strand.
GTTTATCACAAAACCTATTCGATGGACGCTTTTGGCACGGAAGCGGGAACCGCGATGGCGCAACTGGTGTCAATTCCACTGTCCTTGGCGGTTGAGGCCGTTCTAAACGGCGAGATCGCGGCAGGTGTTTCGGCGGCGCCTTCAGACCCAAAATTGGTGGCCCGATGGATGGAAACGGTCGGCGAGATCGCGCAGCACTTAGAAGTTGTCACGCATTAATTCCGCCAGTGCAATTATGGGACACAAACCGGTCATTTAGTTTTTAGCTATACACAATATTGACGGCTTTGCACGTGTGTGTTGTCTTAAACGCAACCTTTGATCGAAAAATTTTCAGGAGATTACATTGAAGATTGTGACCAAAATAATAGTAGCGCTTACTATCCTATTTTCAACGACCACGCTGACATCAGCTAAAGACTATGGGCTAGAGGTGTTGAAGATGCCGGTTGGAACATCCGCGCATTACGTTGATCAAAGCGGTCGAAGATTCAAATGGACCTATAAGGGCAAATTTGGCAATAAATATATGATCCAAGTTTCCGGGTCCGAGCGCTATGAGCGATTTTACAACGCAGATGGCTTTCTGGTTTCGCAGCGCAACCAAGGCTATACCGTCAAGTACAAGCCTCATTTTTGCAATCGAAAACTAGGCAAATGCAAGTTCCGGTTTGACTCGGAATACAGCAAGTATACTGGCAATTGGAATGGTGATTTACGCAAAACAAACGGCGGATTCCAATACGACTTTAGCTATGCAAGCAAGAATACAGACTGGGACGCGACGCTATTTTACAAATTTGGCAAGTATAACTTTTTTTCGGAATACACGTCAGGCAGCGATTGGTGGCGGCTTGAAAAAATTACGGTCGGTAAATAATTTTTCCAAAAGGTATACCCATGAAATTTTTCGCTCAAAAATTCCTTGCCGCTGCAATAGTGCTGGTCGCCATGTCGTCGCAAGTACAGGCCTACACCTGTTCCGGCGGTAATATATGGAAAAAACTACCGGCAAGCACCAAGCAACAACTTACGGCGCGTGCGAACCAACAACCCTATGCATCCGGGCGATTCTTTAAAATTGAAAGAAACGGTCGGGTGTCTTATTTGTTGGGTACTGTCCATGTTCCCCCGATCAAGCAGCTAAAGCTACCCGCCCATGTCATGCAAAAAGTTCAGGCGTCAAAGCGTGTGTACCTTGAGAAATCGGTGAAGGAATTTGACGCGTTTTCGGATATGCTTAAGGCAAACCCAGGATATTACCGGTCAAACGGTCTTAACAATTTCTCGCGTCATTTCACGAGCAAGCAATGGGCAGCGGTCCGGCAAAGCCTGGCTGATGTTGGTTGGAGAAAGGGCGCGGCAGAAACATTGCGCCCGTGGTTTATATTTGACGAGATTTCTGGACTAGGTTGCGGTCAGGACAATGAAGGCATGTTGCTAAGCCTTGATGCGCGTGTGATGCGCGTTGCGGGTCGTTATAAGATACCGATGATCGGCCTTGAAACGCCCGAAAAAGTTGATCGTCATTACCGAGCATTATCAGAACGTGATTTGGTCGACATGATCAAATCCCTGCCAACACTTGACGACAAATTCCCACATGGCGGCGCTGGCAAGGCGATGATGGGTATGTTGGGGAACGAAGATATCGTTCTGACCTATGTTTTTGAAGACTACATTAGCCAAAGCAATCCACATCAACGCGGCGTCCAACTTAGACGGGATTTCACTGACAAGAAGATCCTGTTTGCGCGCAACAAAGCCTGGATGCCTGCATTGACCAAAGCCTTTAATGCGGGTGGATCATTTGTCGCCGTCGGCGCCGCGCACATTGGTGGGCGGTACGGACTATTACCGATGCTGCAACGCAAAGGCTATAAGATCACGCGGGTATCTATCAAATAAGTCATCATTGCCAACAATAAGTAAACAGGGCTTATTGGTTGACTGGCTTCTTGCCAAATTGGCCCTTTCATCCTAAATTGCTGAAAACAGCCCAAATAATTGGGCGCGGAGCAGCAAAACACGATGGCCGATCCTTATCTTTCCGAGGTTCTTTACCTAGGCAGCAAGGCGGTTGATTTCATCGAAATCGCCGTTGACCCCGGGTCTGATGTGTCGGGGATACAAGTTGTTATCTACAAGCCGGATGGGACAATCCGCAGCATCAATACGCTGGGAACATCGACTGGCACGTCCGGCGGCAAAGACATTTATGTGGTTGATAACGGAACGGGATCCTTTACGGGCCTCAGCAAAACTGGCGGCGTAGCCATTATCAAAGATGGCGTTGTGATCAGTTTCTCATCGTTTGATGATGGCAGTCCAATCACAGCCACTGAAGGCGATGCATCGGGCGAAACATCCGTGCAAATTGGTCAGGCGGGAGCGGGCGAGTCCCTTGAAACCACAGATGACGGCGGCAGTTATGCCACCCAGACAACCCCAACGTCCGGCGCGGTTCCGTGTTTCACGCCGGGTACTTTGATTGCCACTCCCGCCGGATTGCGAAAAGTAGAAACGCTCAAGCCTGGTGACATGGTTTTGACTAAGGACAATGGCCCAAAACCCCTTCGGTGGATCGGCCAAAAAGTAATAACAGGTGATTTCGCCCGCGCGCGCGACTTACAGCCGGTGCGCATTAAGGCCCACGCATTTGGCGCGGGATTTCCACACGCCGATCTCTTGGTTTCACCGAACCACAGAATTTTGGTGCAAGACGGCTTTTGTAATTTGCTGTTTGACACAACCGAGGTGCTGATTGCAGCAAAGTTCCTGCTGAACGATCATAGCATCTCGCAGGACAGCCCAAAGACCGATTTTACCTATGTTCATCTCTTGTTTGACCAGCACGAAGTTGTTTGCTCAAACGGTCTTGATACCGAAAGTTTTCATCCCGGGAAAATCGGCCTTGATGCCTTTGATAAAGCTACCGCACATGAGGTTCTTACCCTTTTCCCGCATCTACGAAGTGGCGATTACGGGCCTACAGCGCGCCTTGATCTTAGACGGTATGAAGGCGCTATTCTAAGCGAAGCCCTTGCCCAGCCACGCAAGTTTCTTGAAAGCCATGCGCAGCACCCTTAAGGAATCGCCGCTTTTGAATGGCCCTAGCCTTCGCGCCAGCCCCCTTGCGCGATACCGATTACCGACCAGTCACCAACTTGCGACCGGATCAGCCTAAGTGTTGGAAACCCAACTGCGGCAGTCATCCGGCGAACTTGCCGGTTGCGCCCTTCGGTGATCGTAATTTCAAGCCAGCTTTCAGGCACTGATTTACGAAAACGAACAGGCGGATCACGTGGCCACAGGTTGTCAGGCTCGGCTATCGCTTGAACAATGGCAGGCCGGCTCAAACCATCATTCAGCTTAACACCTTGGCGAAGCTGATTTAGGGCCGCATCATCTGGCACGCCTTCAACCTGCGCCCAATAAGTTTTCGCCATTTTATGTTTGGGTTCCGCTATGCGCGCCTGCAGCCGCCCATCATCGGTTAACACCAGCAAACCTTCGCTGTCTTTATCCAGTCTTCCAGCGGCGTACACATTGGGCACGTTAATAAATTGTGACAGGGTTTTGCGAGTTGATCCTTCGCTGCCCTTGTCAGTGAATTGGGACAAAACATTAAAAGGTTTGTTGAACAGGATAATCTGGGTCATATGGTTAACTCGTCGCTGGCATAATGTATGTGCAGGATGTGTACCGGTTGTGTACGGATTGTGTAACGGCCCTCTTGGGTATTTCGCGGGTAGGCTAATCCTTGTTAGGGGCCAATTGCACGACACGATCATCGTCAACTTTCGCAATTTCTTCAAAGTCAAAATTATCTAACCTTCGCGCCCGATTACCGGCTTTGGAGGCAGAAATTTTGATCTCTTCTATATCTTTGCTGGCTTGACCAAAATGCCGATCAAGATTGCCGACACGATCACCTAGGCGTTCAACATCCTTGAACAAATGACCAAGTTCAGCGCGGATTGCACCCGCTTGTTCACGCATCCGCGCGTCTTTCAAAATCGCCCGCATGGTGTTCAAAGTCGCCATGCAGGTTGTCGGCGAAACGATCCAAACCCGAGCGTCAAATCCTTCGCGCACCACATCGGGCAATCGGGCGTGCAATTCGGCGTAAACTGCTTCGGAAGGCAGAAACATCAATGCGCCGTCAGCGGTTTCGCCTTCAATCAGATACTTCCGCGAAATGTCTTTTATGTGAACCCGAACCGCATGTCGCAACGCACTTAATGCTTTGGCTTTTTCTTCCTTGCTTTCGGCCAAAACCAATTGCTCATAGGCCTCAAGTGGAAACTTGCTGTCGACCACAATTGGCCCCGGGGGGTTTGGCAAATGGATCAGGCAGTCAGCGCGTTTTCCGTTAGAAAGTGTGGCTTGCATCGTATAGGCATCTGGCGGCAATGCCTTGGAAACAATATCATTTAGCTGAATTTCACCAAACGCCCCGCGGGTTTGTTTGTTTGAAAGAATATCCTGCAAAGACAACACATCACCTGACAGCTTTTCAATATTGCTTTGGGCTTTGTCTATTGTTGCAAGGCGCTCTTGCAATTCGGTTAAAGACCTCGTGGTCTTGACCGTTGAGCCATGCAAGCTGTCGGTCATCCCGCGTTGAACTTCGGCAAGGCGTGCTTCCAGCGTTTGCATCAGTTTCGCTTGCGCAGCGGCTTGGGTATCTGACACAGTTTGCAAGCCCCCGGCTAATCGTTGTTGGCCGTCAGAAAGGCCGCGCACAGTATCGCCAAGCAGGGTCATTTGCTGCAGTACAGGTGCGGCCGCGCGGTCAGATCGATTGGAGCCGCGCATTACCAATAAGATTAGGATCAGCAGTAAAAATCCGACCAGAAGTAGGCCCAAAACCAAGGGGTCGTTGAAATCAATTGATGTTTCGCCAAATTTTATCATGTGCGTCCAAACAATCTTTCGATGTCACTTAAAGGCAGCTCAACATAGGTTGGCCGCCCGTGATTGCATTGGCCAGAATGGGGAGTTGCTTCCATTTCGCGCAGCAGGGCGTTCATTTCTTCTGCGGTCATACGGCGACCTGAACGGATGGAACCATGGCAAGCAACCCGGCTTAAAATCGCTTCGATCTTATCTTTTACCGAATTGCTTTCGCCAAGATCATCCAGCTCGTCCAAGATGTCTCGAACCATCGCTTCCGCGTTTACTTCGCCCAGAATCGCCGGCGTTTCACGGATACAAAGCGCCGTGCCCCCGAAGGTTTCGATCACCAGTCCAAGGCCTGCCAAATCATCTGAAACGGCCAGAAGTTTTTCAGCATCAGCCGCCGAAAGCTCGACAATCTCGGGGATCAACAGTGCTTGCGACCGCACACCGTTTTGCGCCATCTGTTTTTTCAGCCGCTCGTAGACCAGCCGTTCATGGGCCGCGTGTTGATCAACGATCACCATTCCGCGTGTGGTTTGGGCGATGATGTAATTTTCATGGACCTGCGCACGGGCAGCACCCAATGGCAGATCAGCCGTTGTTTCGATTACTGCGTCATCCTGAACTTCAACGCGGCCAAACATTGCTTGGGTTTCGGCAAATCCCGGCGTTGAAAATCCTTGGCGGGGGTGATCCATTTGATATACTCGCGCATCGGTATGCCCCGTTTGAAAAGCCCCCAACGTGGCGGTTGCAACGGTCGAAGATGCGCGATGCCCAGCTTCGGCCAAGGCGTGGCGCAAGGCCGACACGATTAAACCGCGTGCGATGCCCGGTTCGCGAAACCGCACTTCTGCCTTGGCAGGGTGGACGTTGACGTCGACACGTTCGGGATCGCATTCCAAAAACAACGCCGCTGCCGGATGACGATCACGGCTTAGGAAATCAGAATAGGCCCCGCGCAACGCGCCGACGAGTAATTTGTCGCGCACGGGTCGGCCGTTGACGAACAAAAATTGCGCCACAGCAGCGCCACGAGAATAAGTTGGAAGTGCTGCATACCCAGTTAGCGTAATGCCGGCGCGTTCGGCATCAATTGCCAATGCGTTTTCGGCAAACTCGCCGCCAAGAACTTGGCGCAGACGGCCATGCAGGGCATCAAACAAATCGCCGGTTTGCGCGTCACATCGAAACACAATGCGGCCAGAACCACCTTTGCTTGTGTCAGTCAGGGTGAAGCCGACATAGGGCTCGGCCATTGCCAGGCGTTTGACAATGTCGGTGATAGCCTGAACTTCTGCCCGATCGCTGCGCAGGAATTTCAGGCGGGCTGGTGTGGCGTAAAACAGATCACGCAACTCGACATTCGTGCCGCCGCCAAGGGCTGCTGGCTTTACCGGATCAATTTCCCCACCGTTGACAGAAATGCTGGCCGCCGCGTTTGAACTTGCCGCGCGTGAGGTTATGATCAGCCGCGCCACTGCACCAAGAGAGGGCAAGGCTTCGCCACGAAATCCGAAGGAATGGATGTTCAGCAAATCACTGCCGTCGATTTTTGATGTGGCGTGTCGTGCAAGCGCCAATGCCAGTTGATCCGGCGATATTCCGCAACCATCGTCTGTCACACGGATCAATGTCTTGCCGCCATCACTATAGGAAATCGCGATGCGTCCCGCACCTGCATCGAGGGCGTTTTCGACCAGTTCTTTCACCGCTGATGCCGGGCGTTCAACAACCTCACCCGCCGCAATCCGGTTAACAGCAGCGCTGTCTAACTGCCGGATAATCGGTTGGATATTCTTCATCTGGTGGGTTGGCGCGCTCATACTACAAGGTTTAGCACGCCTTGCCGCGATTCGACTATCGGTGTTTGCGTTCGGCGCTCAATCTGTGCTTTGAACCCCAACTGGCTGACCAACCACGACAATCCGTAATTCATCGGGCTTCATCAAACGCTTTGCCACGCGCGCGACGTCTTCTAAAGTTACTGCGTTGACCTGCTCATTGCGGGTTTCGATGTATGACATGGGCAATCCATCCAGCTGCATTCCCGCAAGGATCGAGGCAATGCGGCCATTTCCATCAAACCGTAACGGGTAAGCCCCCGTCAGGTATTTTTTTGCCGCATCAAGTTCTTCTTCAGTCACGCCGTCTTCTGCAATTTTCACCCATTCATCCCGGATCACATCAATTGCTTCGCCAATTCGGTCATTGGCAGATGCGACGGAACCCTGGAACAATTCGGCCAAATCATACGATGCCAAATAGGTGTAAACGCCATAGGTCAGCCCGCGTTTTTCGCGGACTTCATTTGTTAGGCGCGAAGTGAAACCACTGGATCCAAACACTTGGTTCATCACATAGGCCGGGAAGAAATCCGGATCGTGACGCGGGATGCCTTTGTGGCCAAACACCGCGACAGATTGTGGCGATGGGAAATCAATCACTGTAATGCCGCCGGTTATTTTAACCTTGGCCTTGGCTGGCGCGGGCGCGCCTGATTGTGGCAATTTAAGTAAAAGCTCATCCAGAATTTCGCCCAGCTCACTGGCCGAAACGTCCCCGACGGCACCCACAACCATTTTGTCCAGCGACATGGAATCCGCGTGGGCTTTGATCATATCTTCACGGGTAAACAGGTTCACCGCATCCGTTGTGCCAGTTGACGGCGTGCCGTAAGGATGTGCGCCGTAGGTCATGCGATCAAACGCTTCTGATGCTATTTCGCTTGGGTCCTTTTTGTCACCTGCGATGATCGATACCATCTGCGCACGCACCCGATCCAAGGCCACTTGATCAAAGCGTGGCTGTTGTAAAGCAAGGCGCAATAATTCCAGCGCTTGGTCTTGGTTTTCCTTTAGAAATCTGGCGGAAACCGAAACTGCATCACCGTGGGCGTCAAAGCTAAAGCTCGCAGCCAGCCCATCTCGTGCCTGTATGAAAGCGGCCGCATCAAGATCGCCAGCACCTTCTTCTAACAGTCCGGTCATCATATAGATCGCGCCGCGTTTACCGGCCACATCCAGGCTTGTTCCGCCTTTGAAACGGATTTCCAGTGCGATGAATGGGATAGAATGTTCTTCAACCAACCAAGCGTCAATACCGCCTGGCGAGGTTACTTCTTTGATATCAAGCCCGGCATTTGCGGGCAGTGCAAACGTAAGAAGCACAATAAAAGATGCGAGTAGGTTTTTCATTGGCTTGCCTCCTGTTCATCGCGCATTAACCATCCTGTAACGGATTTCTTTCGGTCAAACACCATTTCTGCCGCTGAAATCACATCAGCGGGCGTGACAGACTGCAGAATTCCAGACCATTCTTCGATGTCTGCTATTGTCAAACCAGACGTCAATGCTTCGCCGTACCGCCGGGCCAAGCCTTGAACGGAATCTTGGCTAAAAATTTCGGAAGCTTTTATCTGTGCTTTCAATCGCGCCAGATGATCCTGGTCAATCGGTGTGGTCATAAACTCGGCCAAAATCAGGTCCATTTGATCTTCGGCTTCGCGCAAAGAAACACCTTCAACTGGAACAACGACCAAACCAAAGCCTGATTTATCATAAGACAAGCCGTCATAAAATGCAGACACGTGTAGGGCCAATTTTTCGTCAAGTTGCAACTTTTTGCCCATGAATGAACTGATCCCGTCGCCGCCCAGAAGTTCGGCCAACAACGTCAACGCTGCGGCTTGCTTTTGCTCGCCAGGATTGCGTTCCGGCGCAAGGTAGGTGCGAATGATGTAAGGTTGTGACACGCGGCTGTCGGCAAATTCTAAGCGGCGCGCAGCAAGTTGCGGTGGCTCACTTGGTCGTGCGCGGGCTGTGATGCCTTTGGTAGGTTTCAACCGTCCATAGTATTTTTTGGCAAGTTTTTTGACCGCTTTAGGATCAACATCGCCTGCAACGATAAGGATCGCGTTATTTGGCGCGTAAAATTTGCGATAAAAGGCCAATGCGTCGTCCCGGCTTAACTGTTCAACTTCGTGTTTCCAGCCTATGATTGGAATGCCGTAAGGATGGTTAAGATAAAGCGCCGCCATGCGCTGTTCAGAAAACAACGAGCCGGGGTTGCTTTCAGTTCGTGAATTGCGTTCTTCTAGGACCACATCGCGTTCGGTTTCAACGTCTTCTTCAGTAAGAATAAGGCCGCGCATACGATCAGCCTCCATCGTCATCATCAATTCAAGGCGATCTGCAGCGACCCGCTGAAAATAACCCGTATAATCGTTGGATGTGAAAGCGTTTTCAGAACCACCATTTGCTGACACGATGCGGGAAAATTCGCCCGGTTCCATTTTCTTTGTACCTTTAAAAAGCAGGTGCTCTAGCAAATGAGCAATGCCTGATTTCCCTGGAGCTTCGTCAGCAGCGCCAGTTCGATACCAAACCATATGGGTAACAACCGGGGCGCGGTGATCTTCGATAACCACCACATCCATACCGTTCTTCAAGGTGAAGGTGGTAATGTTTTCAGCTGCAAGTAACGCAGCAGGCGCCATCACAATAAGACTTAAGCAAATGCATAAAAAGCGCATAGATAACTCCGCAAGAATTTCTTTTCACAAATCTAATGAGTTACGGAGCGCTGGCAAGTGCGCTCTACGCGAATGTTACTGAATGTGCGTGCAGCAAATGCGCTTAGTTGGTTTCTTCTGGTGGTGCCGCAGGTGTACGAACACCCGCGCGACGCAATCGTTCAAGTTCGGCATAGCGATCAAGGGTCTGAGGTTCGTAGGCGCTGAAATACACAGTTACGCCTAACAGGCGCTCTAAAAACTTACCTTTGTTATTGGACCGGAACTCCGCGTCATCTTCTGCCAACGCTGCGCGGATATTAGCGGAGACGCCATAGCGCGATGCGGCATTTATAAACCCAATATCCGCTTTTGAAGAACCAGTCGCGGTCAGATAATTTGCGTTGCCTCCAAGGGCTTTCACCGCATCTTGTTTTGGTGTCGGGTCCGTAATGTTGGAACCACCCGGTGTTGGGCTGGGCAGTTCGTTATAGTCGCCCGGTTGCACCAAAGGTTTGGTTGGCAAAATAGCGAACTCGTCCGGACCCCGTTCTGTGCTGCGAAGGTTCAACATGCTTTTATCTTTATTGGAACAGCCAGACAGACCAAGAGATGCGGCAAGCGCCAGCAATATCAGTGGTTTTACGACAGGCATCAGTTCCTCCAAATTTGTTCGATACAGGTTAACGCAAAATTCCTAGCACGTCACGGGTGTTTGTCTATTTTATTGGAAACCAGCACAAGACCGAAAGCACCCAAAAATATCGCTATGTCGGCGACATTGAACGCATATGGGTTATTCCAGCCACAGCATGAAACATTCAAAAAATCGGCCACGGCGCCATATAACGCGCGGTCAATTGCATTTCCAAGCGCACCACCGATCACGCAACCAGCGAAAAACTGCCCAATCGTAAGCGTCATTTTACGTGCCCACATAAACAACCATGCTGATACAGCGACCGCCAGAGCAACAAGCACCCACCGCATGATTTCGGTGCCATTTGCAAACAGTCCAAAATTCACACCCTGATTCCAAGCCATGCGAAAGCTAATGAACCCCGGTAGAACGTCGATTGCGATCCGCGATTTAAGATCAAGCCAATGCACAATTGCCAGCTTTGATCCCTGATCAAGCGCCAATACTATCGTGGCAGTCCAAAGCGTTAGTTTCACTGTATCACCTTACTTGGTTGAGCCCTAATGTCGGAAATGCCGCATGCCAGTAAAGACCATCGCCAAACCTGCCGCATCGGCCGCGGCAATAACTTCATCATCGCGCATAGATCCGCCAGGCTGAATGATCGCTTTTGCACCCGCTTCTGCAGCAGATAACAACCCATCAGCAAAGGGGAAAAACGCGTCAGAGGCTACGACTGAACCCTGTGTTAAGGGTTCGCCCAACCCCAGCGCATCGGCCATGTCTTGAGATTTGCGCGCTGCAATACGCGAGCTGTCAACGCGGCTCATCTGGCCCGCGCCTATACCAACGGTTGCCATATCTTTAACGTAAACGATGGCGTTGGATTTCACGTGTTTTGCCACCCGCCAGGCAAACAACATATCGGCCAACTCTTCTTCTGTTGGCGCCCGCTTTGTCACCACTTTAAGATCAGCCAAAGACAGGCGGCCATTGTCGCGATCTTGAACCAAAAACCCACCGGAAACCTGCCGCCAAGTTCGCGCTGCTGTTGAAACGTCGGGCAAACCGCCAGCAGTCAATAACCGAAGGTTCTTCTTAGCAGCGAACACCTCTTTTGCCTCGTCTGTGGCGCTGGGAGCGATTACGACTTCGGTAAACACATCGACGATCTGTTCGGCTGTTTCTCCGTCCAGCTCGCCGTTTAACGCCACAATCCCACCAAAAGCTGAGGTCTGATCACATTGAAAGGCAGCTTGGTAAGCATTGGTGAGAGTTGCCCCGCGAGCCACGCCGCACGGGTTAGCGTGTTTGATTATTGCGACTGCTGGACCATCAGTTGGGTCAAATTCCGCCACCAGTTCAAAGGCAGCATCGGTGTCGTTGATATTATTGTAAGACAGCTCTTTACCCTGCCACTGCTGTGCCGTTGCCACACCGGCACGAGACGAGCCGTTTTTGTAAAACGCCGCTGATTGATGTGGGTTTTCTCCGTATCGCAGCGACTGTGCTAGCGTACCGGATATGGCCCGGCGACGCGGTGTGGATTCTTGCAAGGCATCGGCCAGCCAGCCAGTAACCGACGCGTCGTAATCCGCAGTTCGACTGTAAGCTGTTAGGGCAAGTTTCTGGCGAAACTCGTAGGATGTGGAGCCTTTATTGCCCGTAAGTTCATCCAGCAGTCCATCATAATCCGCCACATCGACAACCACGTTTACAAAGCCGTGGTTTTTGGCCGCTGCCCGTATCATTGCGGGGCCTCCAATATCAATATTTTCGATCGCTGTCGCGTAATCCGCGCCTTTTGCCACGGTTTCTTCAAACGGGTAAAGGTTGACCACCAAAAGATCTATCGGACTAATTCCATGTTCTTTCATCGCGGCCACATGCACATCATTATCGCGCAGGGCCAGCAGTCCGCCATGCACCACAGGGTGCAGTGTTTTGACGCGGCCATCCATCATTTCCGGAAAATTCGTGATCTCAGAAACATCCTGAACTGCTATTCCGGCATCACGGATCAAGTCGGACGTGCCGCCAGTTGAAAGCAATTCAATCCCCAGATCCGTAAGCCCCTTGGCTAGGCTCAATAATCCGGTTTTATCTGACACAGAAATAAGAGCGCGGCGAACGGGCACCAGATCTTTTGGCATGAATTGGGTATCCTTTGTTGAGGTTTGGCAGCGAATTTCGGGCCAGCAAATCCCTAATCAAGGTCGCGAATATGGCGGTTTCCATCTTGCGCCCGAGAAAAAGACCAGCTGACCTGAGTCGAATAATCCAAAACCTGATCAGTTAAAACGATCTGTTTTGTCGCGCGTGGTTTCAGACGCCCGCGTTCCAGATAAACACTGGCATCAAGCGCGATTTCGGCGGCACCATCGTGGCGGAAAATCCAGACTTCGCCGCTTTTTAACGTCAAAGACACTGCCGTGCCGCCCAAATCAATCTCGGCTGTGACTTCTGGATGTAGATGAAATCGAATATCGAACTGCACAGGTTCCATTGAGTTTCGGTTCAACAAGCCCTCAAATGTCAGGCGATCCGTTTCTGACAGCGCGCCCAAAGTGTCTTCGCCCAAAATGCTGCGACCATCCAGCGAAAGATCAAAGCGGCGCACATGCAATAGACCATGCGTTGGGCTGTAGCCATTGTGCGTTGCCAGCAACGAACTCCCGTCTAGGCCACTTGATTGCTGCGCACGGACATCCGCAGGGCCATCAAAAAGCAATTCCGCTTGGCCGCGACCAACAAGGTTTCCAGTGGCAAACCGCGACGACGAATACCCATCAATTGCCAACGTGCTGTGCGAAGGCGTGGCCCGTCCGGCACGGCGCCATTCGGCACCAAAATCTGCACCAGATCCGCAGTTCACAATTATCGGTCGACGCCCCGACGTCATTTCAAACGCCAAAGTACTGGCATGCGCATTGTAAGAATACATAGTTTCCGGCGGCGCGCTGGCATCCACCACAATACTGGTGCGCCCCGCTGCTAGCCTTGCATAACCCATGGCCAACCCGGTCGCAGCCGTAGAACGCACACCAGACGAGGCAAGCGCCTGATCCAACCGCCCATCAAGGCCACGGCCACCGCCGTGGAACCGCGCAAGGCCGCCATCAGCATGGCGCAAGGCGCGCAACGTCGGCGCGATCCGTTCAATAGCCAAAAGATGCGCCCGTTGCGGCATCTGACCTTCTTCACTAAGGGCCGAAGCCGCCCAGTTTAGCAAAGTAAACACTTCGGTCAATTCTTCGGGATTGCGTGATGGAGTGCCGCCTTCGGGATCAATTCGTTGGGCACACTCTTCGGCTATATCTGTAATAGCGGGCCCAACAAGATGTTCAGACCCTTCAAGTGCAAGACCCGCGTAGATCAACCCGACTAAGGATTCAAATCGGGGTAATCCCGCTGGTGATGCCCGCCAACGCTTTTTCAAAAACCTTGATTGACGCACCAAGTTTCTAAAAAACCGATCGCTGTTTTCTTTATCCATGCCACCAAGCAGAAAAACCGCGTGATTAATCCATCGGATCAAACGCCGGCCAGCCAACTCGGGCTCCCATCCGGTCCCTTTGCCGCGCCCATATCTGTCGATCCATTCGATCAACCAACGGGTTGACAGATCGCGCGCAGCGCTGTCACCAACCGCTGCCAGATCATCTAACCACGCAAATCCGTGCAACTGCGCCTCGAATGCACCATCAGGGCGATCTACATCCCAGATCGAACAAGCGGGCGCCTCGACCAAAAAACCAGCGAAAAGAAAGTTTCCAGCCATCAGTTGGCGGCCTTTGGAATACGAACCGATGGTTTTCGGTTCAGGCTGCGAAATGAAAGCCGTAATCGGCCGTGCAAAGCCACCAAGCCGTGCTTGCAATCGATTTAAGAATCGGTTCTGCAGGTGATCCAGCCTCGCCGATAGCGCACTTTTCGTCGCCGTTGAATCGTCCATCAAGTAAGTGCCGATCTTTGTATTCCCATCGACGCGATCATATGCGCCGGCTCGGCGACTGTCACGCAATCATAAGTCGGATGACAGCGATTTAAACCAATACTGTTGCACCGGTCGTTCACGTTAAGACTTTTGCAACAGAGCCATATAAAACCCGTCCATGCCACCTTTTTCCGCCCAAAAATCAGGTCGCAACCGGATGCCCCCCTGCGCAGCCCCCCAAGAAACGTCCAAGCCTAGACCCTGTAAATCAAGATCAACGACTGCCAGATCACTGTGTCGTTCAAGTGCGTTTTTGACTTGAGTTTCACCTTCACGAGGCAATAACGAGCAAGTGCCGTAAACCAAAAAACCCCCAGGTTTCAACCATTGCATCGCTGCGTCAATCATATCGGCCTGCAATTGAAAAAGCTCGGTTAAGTCCGCACCAGCTTTGATGTGCGGCAGGTCGGGATGGCGTCGAATTGTGCCAGTTGCCGTGCAAGGCGCATCTAGCAGGATCGCGTCAAATTTCTTGTCGGTTTGCCATTCCAACACATCTTCAACCACCATCATCGCTGAAAGGTTGGTGCGCACCAGATTTTCATCAACCCGTTTGATACGGACGCCCGATATGTCCAGCGCAGTTACTTTTGCGCCTGCCGCAGCAAGCTGCATGGTCTTGCCGCCCGGTGCTGCACAAAGATCAAGCACCTGTTTGCCTTTGATGTCGCCAAACAAACGCGCGGGCATAGCGGCGGCTGCATCTTGCACCCACCAATCGCCATTATCAAATCCGGGTAAGGCCGTGATTTGCGGCCTGCCTTTCAAACGCAAGCTGCCAGTTGGCAGGATTTCGGCGTCCAGGGTTTCGGCCCACTGAGTAATCTGAGCAGGGTCTTTCAACGTCAGATCAATCGGTGCGCCATTTTGATGCGCGGCCTCGATCTGGGGAACCGCCTCTTTGCCAAAATTCTTGGCGATAGGTTTTGCCAGCCAAGACGGCAGTTTTTGCGGCGATTGGCTTGCCCAGATATCTGCTCCTTGATCCGCCACTTTACGGGAAACCGCGTTTACCAACCCGGCCATATGCCCGTATTTTGGGTTTCCCCGCACGATTTCAACAGCCGCGTTAACAACCCCGTGGGCAGGATTGCCTTCGGCCAGCATCTCGTAGGCTGCCAACCGCAGCGCATTTCGAACTTTTGGTGGTGGTGCTTTTTCAAGAAAACCATCCAAAATCGAATCTAGGCGCTGCAAATGCCGCAAAACGCCGATCGTCATGGATTGTGCCCGGGCGCGATCTGGACCTGACAAGCGGGCAATGGGCGAGTCTTCCCCGTTTAACGCCTCGGACAGCAATCGCTTATTGAACAACACAGCGTGCAACAACTGGGTTGCCGCCAATCGCGCGCCTATCGCTTTGCCTGACATTTTACGATCCCTTCTTGCCGATCTGCCTCGCGGACGTATATCAAGCCCTCAGTCACCACAAGAAGGCCACGCAAATCAATGACCGATCCAGCCAAACCCCTGTCACCCGAGGCAATTCGCGCTTTGAAAGAAGCCGATGACCGCAAGAAAGCAGCGGCAAAGGCTAAACTTCCGACTGAACTTGGCGGGCGCGACGGCCCAGAACCCACGCGCTTTGGAGATTGGGAAAAAAAGGGCATCACCTCAGATTTTTGAACCCACAATTTCAATTGGCTCAAATATCCTTACGCAAAGGGCATTATAGCCCAAGTACATCCATCATATCGTACTCACCTGGTTTTTTGTCTTGCCCCCAGAGGGCGGCTTTCAGCGCGCCGCGGGCAAATACTGATCGATCCGTCGCCAGATGGCGCAACACAACACGCTCGCCATCGGCGGCAAATATCACATCATGTTCGCCGACCACATCGCCACCACGAATTGCCGCGAAGCCAATGTCACCCCGCACCCGCGCGCCGGTTATTCCATCGCGACCGCTATCACACACATCCGCAAGGGCAACGCCGCGACCCGCCGCTGCCGCCTCACCTAACATTAGCGCTGTACCGGATGGGGCATCTACCTTGTGGCGATGGTGTGCTTCCACAACTTCAATATCAAAATCTTCATCTAAGGCTTCCGCAACTTTCTGGGTCAATTTCATCAACAGATTAACACCAAGGCTCATATTCCCTGCGCGCACAATCACTGCGTGCCGTCCAGCAGCCGAAAATTTTGGAAGATCATCTTCAGAAAACCCGGTTGTGCCAATCACATGCACAAGACGCGCCTGTGCGGCCATCGCGGCATGTTCAACCGAAGCTGCAGGTGATGTAAAATCAATCACGGCCTGAGACTTAGCAAAAATCTCAAGCGGGTCGTCAGAAACCGAAACGCCGATTTCGGCACCGCCCATGCAAACGCCAAGATCCTTACCAATCCAAGCGTGACCAACACGATCCGTCACGCCACTTAATGCGGCTTTGTCGCTGGCTTGAATTGTCTTGATCAACATTTGACCCATGCGGCCCGAAGCGCCCATTACCGCGATCCCTGGCAGGTTATTCATCATGTGATCCTTTTCTCGAACTTTTGCCATGCGCGCATGGTTGCAACATTGGCTTAACTAACCTAAATCGACGTGGAAAGACCAAACGTTTCTGGGACCACAATGAGCAA
>JBLHMX010000003.1:0-33920 GCA_047622625.1 Paracoccaceae bacterium
TTTGGCGCGCGGCTACGACATGATGAAGTTCTTCCCCGCCGAAGCATCGGGTGGTGCCCCGGCCCTAAAAGCCATCGGCGCACCGCTACCGCAAATTAGTTTCTGCCCGACAGGTGGCGTCAGCGCTGCCAACGCAAATAGGTATCTTTCGCTGGCCAATGTTGTTTGTGCTGGTGGGTCATGGGTTGCGCCGCGTGATCTGGTGTTGGCTGAAAACTGGGCGGAAATTGAAAACCTTGCCTGGGCCGCTAGCCGGCTCGCGCGGTGATGCACGATGTTTATGCGTGATAGCGGCAGAACATTTGGCGCTTGAAGCCTGAATAGGGTATGCTGGTGGTAACCTCTCGCTTGCCAAAAAGAAACGATATGACCACGAAAGAAAAATCGTCACTTCTGCCGCTTTTGGCGGTGAATTTTGTCGGCACTTTGGGGTTTTCCATTGTGACGCCATTTTTGGTGGTTTTGGTGGCAAACTGGGGCGGAAATGCTGTGGTATACGGTGTTTTAGCCGCCACTTATTCATTCTTTCAACTATTTGGTGCGCCAATATTAGGCCGTTGGTCTGACCGAATTGGCCGACGTAAGGTTTTATTGCTTAGCCAAGCCGGCACATTGTTATCCTGGGGCATATTTTTGGTCGCGTTCACCTTGCCTTTGGTCGAACTCGCTTCGATCAACAACCGGTTCTTGGGAGATTTTGCTATTACCCTCCCACTTTTGATCTTGTTTGTGGCGCGGGCGGCGGACGGTTTGACAGGCGGCAATGTATCAGTTTCAAATGCCTATCTTGCGGATATTTCAAGCGAACAGAACCGCAGCAAGAACTATGGCCAAATGGCAGTGTCATCCAACCTTGGGTATATCGTCGGCCCTGCAATGGCGGGGCTTCTTGGTGCAACAATCTTGGGCGAGATTTTACCTGTGGCATTGGCCTTTGTGATTTCCGCTGTAGCGCTATTGCTTATTCAATTCGGCCTGCATGAAGTCGCTCCCGCCCCGATCAACGCACATGTTGAAACACCAAGTGCTTGTGATGTTTATGGGCATGAAACCAAGCGCAGTTATCAACTTGATTGCGAACAGGTCGCGGGCACGGCGGCATTGTTTCGGCTTCCCAATATGAAGGGCCTTATGTCGATCAATTTTGCTGTACTGATGGGCTTCAGCTTTTTCTATGCGGCCTTCCCGATCCACGCTGTGGTGAATTTAACATGGTCGGTTTTTGAAATTGGCATCTATTTCGCGTTCCTAAGCCTGATCATGATCGCAGTGCAGGGCCCTGTTCTGGCTTGGGCGTCAGGTCGGTATGCGGAAACAACCTTGATGGCCGTTGGCGGCGTTGCCCTGGCGGCAGGGTTTTTGGCCCTAACCTCGGACACGCCCGCTGTGATCTATTTAAGTGCTGCGTTGATTGCCCTTGGCAACGGGTTGATGTGGCCCACTTTCATGTCCGTGCTTTCAAAATCCGCTGGCGACAGGATGCAAGGTGCCGTGCAAGGGTACGCCACCAGCCTAGGCGCAGTTGCCAGCATCATAGGGTTGGTTGGCGGTGGTATTGCCTATGTGCAGATCGGTGCTACGATATTTGTTGTCGCTGCCCTTGCGATTTTGCTTGGCGCGGCGATTTCCTTAGCGATCAAAACCTAAGTTTCAGCTTCGATCTTATCCTGCGTTTTCGTGTCAAAATCGCTGGCATCGTGGCGCTCGCGCAATTGCGTATGCAATTCGCCAAATCCACGGTTTACCATGCGCCCACGGCTGACGGCTGGTCGTGCGTCAATCGCTTTGGCCCACCGCATTACGTGGGTGTAGGTCTCCACGTCCAGAAACTCGCCCGCGCTATAAAGACGGCCAAGGGCAAGTTGCCCGTACCACGCCCAAATCGCCATATCCGCAATCGTATAATCAGAGCCGGTCATGTATTCGTTGTCGGCAAGCCGCTGGTCAAGAACATCAAGTTGGCGCTTAGTTTCCATTGCAAAACGGTCGACACAATATTCAATTTTTTCAGGCGCATAAGCGTAGAAATGACCAAATCCGCCGCCAAGATAAGGCGCGCTGCCCATTTGCCAAAATAGCCACGACAGACATTCGGTTCTTGTCGCCAAGTCCGATGGTAGAAATTCACCAAATTTTTCCGCCAAATATAGCAAAATCGCGCCGCTTTCGAATACCCGCGTTGGCGGTGCGGTCGAGCGATCAACAAGCGCCGGGATCTTTGAGTTTGGATTAATCGCAACAAACCCGTTGCTGAATTGCGCCCCTTCACCGATGTTGATCAGATAGGCGTCGTATTCGGCTCCGGAATGCCCCAAAGCCAATAGTTCTTCCAACATAACCGTGACCTTGACGCCGTTGGGCGTGGCTAGGGAATGCAGCTGGAGCGGGTGTTTGCCGACCTCAAGTTCTTTATCATGGGTCTCGCCTGCAATTGGGCGATTGATACTGGCAAACTGCCCGCCGTTTTCCGTGTTCCAGGCCCAAACTTTTGCGGGGACATATGGGGTTTCTTCGCTCATGGGGGACCTTTGATTGATTTCATTGGAGCGCTAAACTTAAGCTGGTTTCAGACCGGAAGCACAGCCTTAAGTTAAGGTGCAAATATCACGTTTTCTCGTGCCAAGTTAGCGCCAGTACACGCAGCCAGTTTTCGTGACAGATTCTGGCCATCAAGGCCTCGTTGTATCCATGTTTGCGCAGGGCGGTTCGCAGGTTTGTCAGCCCCCCAGCATCCTTGATTTCTGCAGGAACCATTGCCCCGTCAAAATCTGACCCAAAGGCCACACGATCTTCGCCTAGATGTTCGATCAAGTGATCAAGATGTCGGGCGACAAGTTCAAGACTGGTATCTTCACGCATCTGACCATCAGGACGCAAAAAAGCCGTGGCAAAATTCACCCCAACCAGTCCGTCGCTGTCTTTGATTGCCGCCAATTGGCCGTCAGTCAGATTGCGCGCGCTGGGGCAAATCGCATGTGCGTTTGAATGTGTCGCTACAATTGGTGTGTCACTGATATTGACTACATCCCAAAATCCGGCTTCGTTCAAATGAGACATATCCAGCATGATGCCAAGGTGGTTACATCGGCGCACCAAGTCTTTGCCAGCATTGGTTAACCCTGCGCCGACATCGCCAGTTGACGGGAACTTGAACGGCACGCCGTGGCCAAAGGCAGTCGGGCGACTCCAAACCGGGCCAAGGGAACGCAGGCCCGCGCGATACAGAACTTCCAACATTTCGAAACCTGTATCAATCGCCTCGGCGCCTTCGATGTGCAGGATCGCGGCCATTTTGCCCACGGCCAAACACTTGCGGATTTGATCGGTCGATGTGCAGATATCCAATAATCCATCGGCCTGCATGTGCGCCAAAATTGCAGCTTGCTGTAAGGCAACAGTCGCTGCCGCCTCTTGTTGAATTTCACTAGGTAATGGCAGGTCATAGACCGGCTGGCGCATCAATTCGTCCATATCTTCTAGCGCAGTTTCTGTAGATGGAATCCAGATCGCGAAAAACCCGCCACCAAACCCACCGATTTTGGCTTTTGGCAGATCGATATGGGCGTCATATCCTTTGGCAAAGCCCGCACCGATCTTATCGTCGCGTTTGAATAGTTTGGTCAAAACATCATTGTGACCATCAAAAATCAAAGGTGTATTCGCAAGGCTCATGACAATAAATTCCGGTTTGGGATCACGGGCTGACCGTGAGGTGTTTCCAAAAATGCGTCGCGCCATAAGCTTTTCATTTCAGCAAGATTATTTGGCGCGGTCATGCTTTTGGACACTAACATTTCTTCAAGCGTCTGAACCCAAATCCCATAATAGTCATCGCTGCCATCCAGCGGTTTTTGCGCCCCGGCTTGTTTTAAAGCTGCGCTGAACATGTCGGTCCATTCCGGCCAACTGAAATGCCCAGCTTCGTTTAATGCGACAGCTAATGCGAATGCCTGACCGTGCCAGGGTGCTTCAAAGCTGGCTTGGGGTTGCTTGATGGTTTCGGTTTTCATACTGAAGTCATTCGGTGTTTGGCGTCAGATAGTTTTGCCAGAGATCCAGTACAACATTGTCTCCGGTCGCGTCGATGCCTTGCCCCCAAAGTTCTCTGGCGGTGAATTGAACCCCATAAAGTGGCTCGGGTGCTTCACCTTGAAAATGCGCATTACTGTCCGGCAGCACATGGTTTCCATGCAGCCTTACAATTGTGCCGACGCGATCCATCGCATAGCCGGGCAGGCGGGTATGACCGTCGCTTGCATGGCGGTTGGGGTTTTGTGCAGCTGTGCGCACTTTATCACCTATTTTGAACCGGGTGTTTGTGTCGCTTGGCCGAGTATAAGGCGTGACGGTGCGCTGGGCAGCCATCACCTTGCTGGCCTGCAAGGCGGTTTCAGACAGCGCAGAATTGGGTTTCTGGCTTGTTTGATTGGTGGCCAGTTGCGCCGCGCGTTCAATATCTTTTGTGTCCAACAGCCCCCGTTTCACCAGAATATCTGCAAGGGCGGAAACCCATTTTTCGTAATAACTGAATTGGGCATAGTCAGCTGGCTGCAAGCTTTCCCGCGCGAACCGACCCGCGTCGATGTTCCAAGCGCCATGTGATCCACTTGCCACCGTAATAGCCATTGCCCGCGCGTGCCAGCGATGGTGAAATACAACATCGTCGTCTTTTTGCGGAATAGCGCCGTCGCCAATCCGCCCTCCCATATCGTGAATGCGGCTCATGAATCAGCCTTTGGAGCATCCGCCAAGGCAGTGCCTATCATCGCGTTTCGGCCAACTAAGGCAGCAAGCCTGTCGACGTTCCAACCTTCGGTTCCCACAGGCCGCATCGGCAATACTAAGTATCTAATTTCGGCAGTGGAATCCCAGACTTGAACCTTTTGTTCGGCTAACAGACTTACCCCGAATTCTGCCAGGACCGCCCTGGGTTCACGTACTGTACGACTGCGGTAAGCATCAGATTTATACCACGATGGCGGGATGCCAAGCACCGCCCACGGATAGCAGGACCATAGGGTGCAAACGACGATGTTATGAACAGAAGCCGTGTTTTCCACCGCCACCATGTGTTCGCTTTGCCGCCCCTGAAAACCAATTTCTGCTATTGCGGCAGTGGCGTCGTTTAGCAGCCGTTTTTTGTAATCAGGATCAACCCAGGATTTGGCCACTACCATCGCCCCATTACGTGGGCCGATCTGGTTTTCATAGGCGTCAATTAGGGCATTCAATGCGGCGGGATCAACCAGCCCCTTTTCCACCAAAATACTTTCCATGGCCCGCACTCGCAATTCGGGATCAGATGGCAACAATGAATGCGGATGATCGTGGTCGTGAGGCATTGGCTTTGGTTCCTTTTGACTGGTCAAATACGGCCATAACGGATCAGCCAAGTCAACCAATCTTGCGGTTGGTCTTTAGCCCCGTCGCTTAAGCGAAGTCAAACATCTGGTTCAACGGCAAGCTGCGTGCGCGTTTGCCGGTTAGATCAAACAGTGCGTTCGCCAATGCAGGCATTGAGGGTGGTGTGCTGGGCTCGCCAATACCGTTAATTCCGTCGTTGTTTTCCAGAACCGAAACCTCAACGTCAGGGGCGTTATCCATGCGCAAGGCATCATAATCTGGAAAGTTCATCTGCTCAACTTCGCCGCCTGAAAAAGTGATTTCACCCATCACTGCGGCAGATAAGCCATACATAATGCCCGAGGTAATTTGCGCCCGAATATTGCGCGGATCAAGCGCGACGCCTACATCGGTGGCGGCCCAAACCTTGACAATGCGTATGCCTTGGGGCGAATTTCGCACCTCTACGATCTCTGCCGTTGGCGCGCCAAAAGAATATGTGAACGCGACGCCACGGCCAATATCCGCGCCGGTTTTGCCTGTCCAGCCCGCCATTTCAGCCACTCGCTTAAGCACTTTGAACGACGGAACATGTTCTTCTTTTATCAAGCCAAGCCGCATTTCCAGTGGGTCAAGCGCTTTGGAGTTGGCCATCTCATCCATAAAACTCTCATGGAAAAACCCGTTGTGCGATGCCCCTACTGAGCGCCAAAGCCCGACCGGAATATTAGTGGTAACTTCGCGGCCTGCAACGCGGTAATTCGGGATTTTGTAAG
This sequence comes from Paracoccaceae bacterium, assembly GCA_047622625.1. GTDB lineage: Bacteria > Pseudomonadota > Alphaproteobacteria > Rhodobacterales > Rhodobacteraceae > UBA5972. The sequence goes on from JBLHMX010000003.1 coordinate 6,120, forward strand.
GTTGGTCAAACGCGCCTTCGACCATGACGCGGTCTAACACGACGGCTGGTGTGACGCCAACATACCGACCAACGATTTGGCGGGTTACAGAGGCCACCGCAATTTCAGCATTTATCGCAAGCGGCGCATCTTCCCCCATCACGCCAGAAAATCGCGCCTTCGCAGCCGGTCGGTAAAAGTCGTGTGTCATGTCTTCTTCGCGGGACCAGCAGGTTTTGATCGGCGTACCGGGCATTGCTTTGGCAATGCGCGCTGCCAGCACCACATAGTCAAATTCCAGCCGTCTGCCAAATCCACCGCCCAGAAACGGAACTTCGATTTCCACATCTTCGATTTTCAAACCAACCGCCTGAGCGGCTTTTAATCGGGCGACAACTGGGGCCTGATTGCCTGCCCAGATTTTTAGGCGCCCCATATCATAAAGCGCCGTTGCGTTCATTGGTTCCATCGTTGAATGGGCCAAGTATGGTACGCGGTACTCGGCGACGATCCCGTCAGTTTCGGCCGCCTTTTTGATTGTTTTTACGGCATTCCCGTCATTTCTAAGAGCGCGGTTTGATCGCCCCTTAAATGCCGCGCCAAGCTGGGAATATACCTGTTCCGTTTCGTCCGGATAGCTCGCTGCCCCCCAAGTAATCTCGACCGCCTGTACTGCTTGCATAGCGAGCCAAGTGTTGCTTGCAATCACGCCAACCCCGGTGCCAAGATCAACGATCTTTTTAACGCCGTGCATCTTTTGCGCAGCACTTGCGTCAAACGAGATCATCTTGCCGCCAAGTCGCGGGTTCATGCGAACGCTGGCGTACAACATGCCGTCAAACCGCATATCAATTCCAAAAAGTGCAGCACCCGTTGACTTGGCTTCAATATCGAGACGGGGGACGGATTTCCCCAGATACCGCCAGTCAGATTGCGGTTTTAAGGTTGGGTTTTGCGGCGGGTCGATCAGTGCTGCCGCTTCCGCCAGATCGACGTAACTTGCTGTACGGCCATCTGGCGCAATGACCTGTCCATCTCGTGTGACCAATCCTTCGATATCAACGCCCCAACGCAAAGCAGCAGCTGTAATCAACACGTGACGTGCAGCGGCCCCAGCAAGGCGCATTTTGTCAAACCCGTCTGGCGTTGAAGACGAGCCACCTGTTAATTGCATCGCCAAGGTTTTGGGAACTTCTTCTAAGATTTCATCAAGCTGCGTATGAAAGCTGCTGCGCTCAAGGTAGTCGCGCACAGGCATCGCCATGCCGATCAACAATCGGTTCGCATACGCCGCACCAGACGGCCCATGCATGACCCGCACGTCTTGCCAGGCAAGGTCTAGTTCTTCCGCGACCAAAGCCGCCAGCATTGACTGCACACCTTGGCCCATTTCAGCACGGGGCGTGATGATCGTAACGCCGCTTTTATCGATCAAAACATAAGGGTTAAGCACGCTGTTATCTTTTGACCCGGCCAGTGGGTTCTCTGGCGTTTCCAAAAGCTTAAAAGCGCCAAACGCCACGCCACCCACAATCGCGGCCGAGCCGATCAAGAATGAACGACGTGCGATTGTGCCAACGCGGCTCATGGTTTGGCCGTTTGAATTGTTTTTGCGGCTTGTTTGATTGCGGCGCGGATACGTGGATATGTGCCGCATCGGCACAGATTACCCGACATCGCCTCATCTATATCTTGGTTTGTCGGTGAGGGGGTTTGCGCCAACAGATCGGCGGCCTGCATTATTTGACCCGACTGGCAGTAGCCACATTGCGCCACCTGATTGTCGACCCAAGCTTGCTGCAAATGGGTCAGGTTCTGACCATCCACCATCCCTTCGATGGTCGTGACCGCACCATCCACGTCTTCAACGGGCAACACGCAAGACCGCACAGCCTTACCATTGATGTGAACTGTGCACGCACCGCAGGCCGAAATTCCGCACCCGTATTTCGTGCCAGTTAGGCCAATTTCATCGCGCAGCACCCAAAGCAAAGGCATTTCGCCCGGTACATCGACAGAATGCTGCGTTCCGTTCACCATTAAATTGATCGGCATTGGAGCCTCGTTAAGTTCGGCGAAACAACGATAGGTCCGTCCGTTAGGAATATCAAATCACGGGTTGAGAATCCTTAGGCGTTTTTCAATTCGGCCTAAAGCTTGAAACACGTCAGCGCAGCACTTCGTCCTGCACCTGTTGTAAAGCGCGTTCCAGAATATCGAACATGTCGTCAATTTGTTCCAAAGTAATGATCAACGGCGGCGAGAAAACGGCCATGTTAATAAGCGGCCGCACCAACAGGCCCATTTCTTCACATGCAGCATCAATCTTTGATCCAAGTGTTCGTTCGGCTTCAAGGTCATCGGCCTTGCCTTCAATGCAACCCAACAGCCCCATTCCACGCGCATCACCGACAATGTCAAATTTCATCAAGGCCCGCAGGCGGTTTTGGAAATGTGGCGTGACGGCGCGCACATGTTCCAAGACCTGTTCGTTTTCCATTATTTCGATATTTTTCAGCGCCGCCGCGCAACACACTGGGTGGGCCGAAAATGTATAGCCGTTGGTAAAAGCTGACGGCGCATCTTTATGGCTTAACATTTCCATAACCCGATCTGAAATCAGGCACGCGCCCATCGGCAGATATCCCGAAGTCAAACCCTTTGCGCAGGTAATCATATCTGGCACAAAATCGAACAAATCTTCAGTAGCGAACCAGTGACCTAAGCGGCCAAAACCTGTCACAACTTCGTCCGAGATATAAAGGATATCGTTAGCGCGACACACTTCAAATGTTCGCTTTTGATACCCGGGTGACGGTACGATTACACCGCCTGAACTTAGAATAGGTTCGGCAATTAAGGCACCAATTTTATCGGCGCCAATTTCAGCGATGGCCGCTTCAAGATCAGCCACCTTGGCGTCGCACCAGTCTTCAACACTCATCCCGCTTGGTCGGCGGTATGGGTTCACATCCGGAAGAAAATGAACAAGCTCTGTTGCGTGATCAAAATGTGTTTTGTCGCGTTCTTTGCCTGTCACTGAATGGGCCAGATATGTTGACCCGTGATAGCCCTTTTCGCGGGCAAGGATCATCTTCTTTTCGGGCAATCCGCGACGGTTGTTCATATATTGCATTGTGCGCAATGCTGTATCCACTGCAGTGGAACCACCGGTGGTGAAAAAGACATTGTTCAAGTCACCCGGCGCTAAATCGGCCAGTTTTTTTGCCAAAACGGCAGATGGCTCGGTCGCATTTGTAAAAGGCGAGCAAAAGGGCAGTTTCAGAACTTGGGCGGCAATCGCGTCGGCCATGTCCTTGCGACCATAGCCAATTTGCGTACACCACATGCCGCCGGGCCCGTCGATATATCGTTTGCCTGCCGCGTCCCACATGTAAATTCCGTCGGCTGTATCGATCATCATATTGTCATAACCGCGCCAGCTTTCCATATCCGCCCAAGGGTGGATTTGATGGGTGCGATCCCATTCGTGGAGCGTTTGGATGCTTGGTTCGTTCGTCTGCAGAGGTGTCATTTCAGTTCCTGAATTTCCGGTAAAGCCGTGGACGTGTTGGAAAACTAGTTATGTTTGTGCGCTTAAAGATTAGGCGTCTTCAAAAAACACCCGATCATGTTTAAGCGGGTTGTCGGTGTCGATGATTTCATCTAGCTCGCGGGCATATCGATGGCCTGAAAATACAGCAGCTGCAATGATGGCAGGGGCATCGCAATCGCCGATCTTTTTGATCGACTTGATGCCCTCGCCCCGCCCTTTTTTTCGCAGGTCATGCAGCTGCCAATATAGGTCATCATTTGGCTGCCTTGCTGTTACAAGCACGATCGATGTCGCCGCCGTTTTCATTTCGCGGCCCGTATAGGTACAACTTGAAACGGCTTGTTCCCCATCAAAGGACTTCAGGCTTTGAGAGACCCGCAGTTTCACGCCAACTTCCATAAGACGAGTTTGGGCCCGCCAACGATCGTACGTATAAGCACCCCAGCTGGACACCACGTCAGACGGCGTCATTAACGTGACTTCCACGCCCTTGCTGCGCAACAGTTCGGCAATCACTGACCCCATGTAATAATGATCATCATCATAAACGATTGTCGGGCCATCGGGTACGTGACCCGCCATAATGTCATCTGGCGTCAACAGGGTATCCAATGGCCCAAGATCCTTAATGCCAGCCAAAGCATCTGCTCCGTAACCGTCGCGGCGCCAAGTAGCGCCAGTTGCAATTGCGATGTGGTCCACACCCAGTTCAAGCACCTGTTCAGCCGTCAGTTTGCTTTCGCGAAACACTTCGACATTTTCAAGTTTGTCGATTTGCTGAACGCGGTAATTCCGAACACGCGCCCATTGGTTTAAGCCCGGAAGTTTGGATTCAAGGCTAACCCGCCCGCCAAGATCGCGTGTGGCTTCGGCCAGTAGAACTTTGTAGCCGCGTTTGCCCAAAGCGTGTGCGGCCTCAAGGCCTGTTGGGCCAGCGCCTACCACTAAAACGGTCGCGTCTGTGCGCTTGGCTGCGATCTTTTCGGGGTGCCAACCGCGGCGCCATTCTTCGCTGATGGTCGGATTTTGTGTGCAGCGAATGGGCACACCTTTGCCGTCACCCATGTAGCAAATGTTGCAGCCGATACATTCACGAATATCTTCAACGCGGCCATCGCGGATTTTATTGGGCAGAAACGGGTCGGCAATCGAAGGGCGGGCGGCGCCGATAAAATCAAGAACTCCGCGCTTGATTTGGCTGACCATCGTGTCTGGAGACGTAAATCGACCAACGGAAACGACAGGTTTCGAGGTCATAGATTTTATCGAGGCCACATAGGGCTCTAATGACCCTTCTTGAACGAACCGAGACAGCCCCATTTCAAGGGAATAGTCATTGATGTTGATATCCCAAAGGTCAGGCAGCTCGCCAATCATCCCGAATATATCTTCGGTTTCCCCTGGCACCGGGCTGCCGTCGCGGCCGTTCCCACCATTAGTTTCAGCGGAAAAGCGGACCGCAACCGCCATCGTATCCCCGACCGCATCTTTTGTGTCTTCGATCACTTCGCGCACCAAACGAATGCGGTTTTCAAGCGACCCGCCGTATTCATCACCGCGTGCGTTCGTGGTTTTAGACATGAATTGCGACAACAGATATCCGTGGGTGGCGTAGACATAGACAATATCAAAGCCAGCAGCCTTGGCACGTAAGGCGGCGTTTCGGTGCCAACGACGGGTGTCGCGAATGTCCTGCCGATCCATTTGGCGACACTGAAACGGATTGCCTGCAAGATTTGGCAAATTCCCAACACTTAGCGGTGTTTCACGGGTTTCCAGATTGGCCATTCTTGCGCCACCAATGCACAGCTCAACCCCTGCCAGCGCCCCGTGGGCATGTACTTTTTCGGTCATCAACGCGTGGGCTCTGATGTCTCCATCATCCCAAAGCGATGCGCAGGGATGGGGTGGGTCATCTGACGATGGGTGGATCGAGCAGTATTCTGTATTGACCACACCCCAACCGCCTTCGGCTTTAACTTCGCGCATATCCGCTAGAATTCTAGGGCGTGCCCATCCGCTGCCGGTGCAATGAGGGACCTGATAGAACCGGTTTTTGGCGACTACTGGACCGATTTTCACCGGTTCAAACAACACGTCATAAGGCCCAGCGACTTGCTTGCCGGTCATGTAGATACGTCGCAAGCGTTGTCTTGAATGACCTGCGTCCCGGTAAAATGCTTGGGAAACAAACCTGCTAACGCCTGCATGAAATCGTCTAAGCATTGCGTAGGTTTAGTTACCGAAGGATAAAGCATCATGCTAAGCCAAAGACCGTCTGAAAGACATTCAATAGTACGGGTGGCACTTTCGGCACTAAGATCGGGGTACGCGCCTTCTTTGATAAGCTTCACACAAATTTCTTGGATTTTCTCAAATCGCTCTTCATCGTAAACATTACTGATCTTTAGATAGTTTGGCCGATATTTCGCCTGACCCCAAAAGGCAAACCAGACAGCGATCTTTTTGTGGCCGCAAATTTTCTTGTCAAAATCCGAAGCGATGATTGCCGTTAATTGAAGCTTGGGATCGGCAGGTGCCGCGTCCAAATTTTTCGTCCATAGGTCGTAATATTCTCTTGCCAGATACTCCATCGTGGCATCGTATAATGCCTCTTTGCTGGCGAAATGATAGTTAACAACGCCGTGCGAAAGATTTGCTTTTTCAGTCACGTGCCGCAAAGTGGTATCTGAAAAGCCGCGTTTTGAAATTGAATCCATTGCGGCCAAGATCAATTGTTTCCTGCGAACATCACGCGGTTCGGTCCGTCGTTTCGCTGGTTTTTCTGGTTGGATATGGTTCATTAGTTGTCTCGTTCAGCCAGCGTTTGATCTATCAAGTCGCGTTTTTGTTGGCGGAACATGATTAATGCCGCGATGGCAAGGCATATGGCGACAACCAAGATAATGATCGTTGCAAGCGCATTAATGTCTGGCCGCAGTCCAAGTCGAATTCTCGAGAAAATCAAGATCGGCAGTGTGTTAGCACCCGGTCCAGTTACAAAACTTGCAATCACCAGATCATCAAGCGACAAGGTAAAGGCCAACAGCCAGCCAGAAACCAAGGCGGGCATTAGCCGTGGAATTGTGATCGCGGTTAACACTTTGAACGGTTTCGCCCCCAAGTCCGAAGCTGCTTCTTCTAATGTTTGTCCCATGCCGGTCAAACGTGCCTGAACAGTAACCGCGACATAGGCCATTGAAAACGTGATGTGGGCGATTGTGATGGTTGCAAAGCCGCGTTCAGACGGCCAGCCGATCAGCTGTTTCAACGTGATGAAAAACACCAACAGCGAAAGCCCGGTGATGACTTCTGGCATCACTAAGGGGGCCACGATCATGCCGCCAAAAAGTGTGCGGCCTTTGAACTGACCAAAGCGCACCATTGTTAGTGCTGCCAACATTCCAAGGATGGTGGCGAAAGTCGCATTTATAAATGCGATTTTAAGGCTAAGGCTGACTGCTGCCCACACTTCTTCTGATTGGAAAAGAACCTTATACCATCGTGTTGAAAAGCCACCCCAAACCGGCACTAGTTTGGAATTGTTGAAAGAATAGATCACCAAAAGGATCATCGGAATATAAAAGAAGGCCATGCCAATCGTGATCATGATCGTCAGAAATCTAGAGCGTTTTCCATACATAATTTATTGCTCCTCTGACGCTTTCCCTTGGTAGTGTTGGAAAACCAATATCGGCAACACTAGCAAGAACAACATCATGATCGCCACCGCAGCCGCCACAGGCCAATCGGTGTTTCTGGAAAATTCGTTGAACAGAACGCGGCCAATCATCTGAACATTGCCACCTCCAAGTAAGTCAGGAATGACATATTCTCCACCGGCTGGAATAAATACCAACAAAGAACCCGCAATAATCCCCGGAATGGTCAGTGGAAGGGTGATCTTAAAGAACGTATTTATTGGCGTTGATCCCAAATCAGCCGCAGCTTCATTCAGGCCCATGTCAAGTTTTTCCATGTTGGCATAAAGCGGCAAAATCATGAACGGCATATAGGTATAAACGATGCCGACATAGACAGCGAACTCGGTATACAACATACGGATCGGATCTTCGATAAGCCCAAGATAGATCAAAAGGCTGTTGATCGTGCCCTGATCTGAAAGCAACCCCATCCAAGCGTAAACTCGCAGCAAAAATGATGTCCAGAACGGTAGAATTATGAGAAACAGCAAAAATGGCTTAGCAACAGGGCCGGAACGAACAATCCCATAGGCGATGGGATACCCAAACAAAAGGCAGATTAACGTTGAAATGGCTGCGATTTTGACCGAGTTGAGATACGTATCGAAATACAAATTGTCGGTCATAATGTAGATGAAATTGTCAAAGACAATTCGAACCGTCATCACACCGCCTTCGGTCCATTCGATCATATCAGTGAACGGTGGGCTGGCGATTTTCAATTCGGCAAGGCTAATTTTGGCCACGATGAGAAACGGAAAAAGGAAAAACAGCAAAAGCCAAATGAACGGCGTTGCAATGATAATCATCCGCCAGTTCGCCTGAATGCGCCGGCCGATACGCTGAAACAGCGTATACTGTGGCCCTGCCGATATCGGGCTTTTATGGTCAGACAAATCTGTCATGAGTTAAGTAACATCGCGCTAATCGGTTCCCAGCTTAGGTAAACCTTATCTTCCCAGGTGATGCTGTGCGTCCGGTTCATGGGCCTGATTTGATTGGAAGCAGTCACGTCAAATATCCGACCATTTGCCAAACGAATTTTGTATATTGAAGTATCGCCAAGATAGCCAATATCGTCGACTTCGCCCATCACTTGGTTTGGGCCAGCTTTCTTTGGTGGTGTTTTGCTTAGGTAGATTTTTTCTGGTCTTAAGGCGACCCAAATTGAGGCGCCCTTGGAAACGGATTGGCCGTGGTCGATATAGATTTCGCCCAGTTCGGTTTCGACCCTCACGTGATCGGCGCCGTCTTCGGTAACGCGGCCTTCAAATATATTTGCCGAACCGATGAAATCCGCGACAAAGCGGGTTTCTGGAAATTCGTAAATCTCGGTGGGCGTGCCCATTTGGACGAAACGACCGGCATCCATGACCGCCATTCTGGTCGAAAGGGACATCGCCTCTTCTTGGTCGTGGGTGACGACGATAAAGGTGACTCCGACCTGTTCTTGGATATTAGCAAGTTCAAACTGTGTTTGCTTGCGTAGCTTTTTATCAAGGGCTGCCAATGGCTCATCCAGCAGCAACAATTTGGGTTCTTTGACCAAAGCCCGGGCCAAGGCAACGCGCTGTCGCTGGCCACCCGAAAGCTGTTGAGGTTTGCGTTTCTTGTGGCCTTCAAGTTCAACCAATTTCAGAATGTCGTGAACTCGATCCGTGATTTCACTTTTAGGAACGCGGTCCTGTTGCAGCCCAAAGGCGATGTTTTTCTCGACAGAAAAATGCGGAAACAGCGCGTAGTTCTGGAACATCATGTTTGTCGGGCGTTCATAAGCCGGCACATTAGACATATCCACGCCGTCAATTGTGATTGTGCCTGATTGCGGAAATTCGAAACCCGCGAGCATGCGCAACAGCGTTGATTTTCCGCAACCCGATCCGCCCAGAAGGCAAAACAATTCGCCTTGGTAAATATCCAGATCAACATTGTCGACTGCGGTTACTTCGCCAAATTTCTTGGTGATATTTCTGATCTGGACTAGCGGTTCGGTTTTGTCGCGGTCCAGCCAAGGTGTGTTACTCACAGTGGGTTCCCCAGCCAATTCAATTCTTGATATATTTCGATAAGATGTAAGTGTGGCTGGCGGCATTTCTCAAAACGCCGCCTACCGATTTTGTAGGGCTCAAATGCCTGCCTTAATTGCCGGCCTTGAAGTTAGTCCAAGTCCGTGTCTGAAGGCGTTTGATCTTTGTTGGCAAAACGGCAGTTGTGTACATCAAAGCAACTTGATCCGATGTTGGAAAGGCTGCTGGGCTGGATGTGACGTCTTCGTCGATAAGCGGTTTCGCCGCAAGATTTGCCGTCGCGTACCATGTGTAGTTGCTGTCAGCAGCGCCAACTTCGGCACGCATCATGTAGTTTAGGAAAAGATGCGCATCGTCTACATTGCTTGCACCAACTGGAATGAGCCAGCCATCAATCCACAATTGCGCTTTGCTTTGGCCAGTAGGCACGAAGAAATCAAGCACGACGCCTGTTTCTGCTTCGGCTGCACCTGACATCGCCAACAAGCCATCCGGACCCCATGTGGTTGACACACAGAATTCCTTTTGCGGCATCCGCTGATACGCATAGTTGTCAAAAGTTTTGACGTGCGGGCGGATTTTGGCCAGCATCTCGCCGACGGCTGCATAATCGTCTGGATTGGTTGAATTGGCGTCAAAACCCAGATGGGCAAGAGCCATCGGAATGATGTCACCGGGCGAATCCAAGAACGAGACGCCGCATTTGGCAAGCTCTGCCATATGTACGGGGTCAAAAATCATATCCATCGACCCAATCGGCGCGTCTGGATAAGTCTCTAGCACCAAATCCCTGTTGTACGTCACCCCGTGGGTGCCCCACATGTACGGAATAAAATGCTTATTGCCTGGATCCCAGTCACTTGCCAACTGGGCCATAATGGCAGGGTCCATATTGCTGACATTGTCAAGTTTTGACAAATCAAGCGGCATAATAAGGCCTGCTGTGATCAGACGTGCTGTATCACCACCAGAATGGCTTACGACATCATAGCCACTGTCGCCGGCTAGCAATTTAGCGTCAATTGACTCGGCTGAATCGTAAGCATCGTAAATAACTTTGATGCCGTATTCAGCTTCGAAGTTCGAGATAGTGTCCTCGGCGATATACTCGCCCCAGTTGGTCACTTTAAGCACACGATCTTGCGCCCAAGCCGAGCCTGCAAGCACCACGCCGATGGCGGTTGCACAGGTTAGACCCATAAATTTTGTTTTGATTTTCATGATTTGTTACTCTCTCCCTAGATTGATTTTCACTTTTGGCTTCGGAAGCGACCTAAACCTTGAACAGCGGTTTTGATTGCTTTGGCTTTCCAAACTCTCCGATTCTTGTGGTTTACTATCTGAATGGTCAGTCAGAAGCGTATTCTGAGCGAAGCGATAAAGTCAAGGTGATCTAAAGAACACAGTCTGAGCGGTTGTTGCTGATAGCCAACGTGACATGGGTTTTGTCGCCTAATAGGCCGTTGCGACTAGATATTCGGCACCTTCCATTAACACATTCGGGAACCAGCAGTTGAATTGGGGCTGGCCACAAATTGGGTTTCGGTGTAGTGATTCTGTAATTCAACTGACTGAACAGTCAGATAGTTGGCTGAAAAAAAGCGGATTAAGAACATGAGCGACCATAAGAAAAACAACCATGTGCCAGCCGAATGGGATCGCAGTGGCCTGCCAGGTTGGTGCTATCACAACGCCGCCTTGTTAGAGCTTGAGAAAGAAGAAATATTCAAAACACATTGGCAAATTGCCTGCCATGTTTCTGATATTCCTGACGCCGGAAGTTTTCAAACATTCGATCTGATGGGTGAACGCGCGATTATTCTGCGCGATGCACAGATGGATGTTAAAGTGTTTCACAACATTTGTAGACACCGTGGATCGCGGTTGGTCGCCAAGGAAAAAGGCACCTGCAAGAATGCTCTGATCTGCCCGTTTCATGGTTGGGTCTACAATCTCGATGGCACGTTGCGGGGCGCTGCAAGGCCGGAAACTTTTCCGTCACTGGATAAAGATGAATTTGCGTTGCGGACTGTAGAATTTGAGATCTGGAACGGCTTTATCTTCGTGCGTTTCAAGCCAGGCCCGCAACCTTCGGTTCATGAACTATTGGGCATTTACGCAGAAGAGGCGGGTGCTTACCGTATGGCTGAACATGTCCCTATTGATGGGTTTTGGGAACAGCAGTCGCCCGTAAACTGGAAGTCAGTGCGTGATGTTGACAATGAAGGCTACCATGTGCCGATGGCGCATCCGGCCCTGCAAGATCTGTACGGATCGGACTATATAGATGATCCTTTTATCAACGGTGTATTCCGTTCAGAAGGAAGGTTTACGCCGTCAAAAGGGCGAAATTGGGCTGTGCGGAACTACAAAAAGTTCTCTAAAGCACAAGACCATTTGCCGGACGAACTTCATAAATCGTGGATATATTACGGAATATTCCCAAACGCGGTGATTGCTGTGACCCCTGAAACCACATTATTTTATCAGGAATTTCCAGTTTCTGTCGGTCAAACCGTGCTGCGTGGTGCTACTTATCGCAACCCGAACGAGGATAGACAGCAACGCGCCGCGCGGTATTTAACAAGCCGTATAGACCGCGAAACCGTTGAAGAAGACATGCAACTGACGATTTGGTCAAACGAGTCGATGGCATCGGACTCGTTTGAAGGATTTTACCTGTCAGATTTGGAATACGGCGTCCGCTCGCACCATGACCACCTTCGTGCGATCCTGCCGATTTATGACGTCAAAGAAGCACCGAAAGAAGGCGATGTAAAAACGCTGAATGCTTCCCTACGCGAAGACGGCAACTCATGATGCCACCCATCGCTGAGCCCGTGGAATTTGACATGCAAAAAGCCCTGCTTTTTACCAAAGTCGGGTTGCCGGGATCAGGGGCTGCGCGTTACGGGGCTGCGATGTATTTTTACAATCAGAAAAAGATGACCGCCGAAATGCTCGAGATCTACCGTCGATGCTGCAAGTTCGACATGGAAGATCCGATTGATCTGGCGCGGTTTGAAAGCATAGCAACCATTCCAGACCAAAGCCTAAAACCTTAGGGAAATAATTGTCGTGAACGGATTACCAACCAACCCAGACGTGGTCGTTGTCGGCGCAGGTGCCGCAGGCCTTTCTGCTGCCAAGTCCCTAAAGAACCAAGGGTTTGACGTTGTCGTTGTTGAAGCCGCCGCTCATGTGGGTGGCCGATGCATTACTGACGCCTCGATCTTTGATATACCCTTTGATCTGGGTGGATCATGGCTGCATTCGGCCGCAATAAATCCGTTGGCGCGCTTGGCTGAACAACATGGGGTCGAGCTGCATAAATCAGACTGGAATTGGAAATGGGTGCATTCCAATGGCACGCCATTAACGCCGCCCCAAGTTGTAAATTACAACCAATATCAACACGCGATGTGGCAAGCGGTAAACGATGCCGGGGCTGGCCTAAAAGACGTGACCGTCGAACAATCTCTTCCCAAATCGCCCTGGAAAGACACGGCAAAACACTGGGTTTCTCAGATGCTTGGGGGTGACGCTGATGTCACCTCGGCCGCGGATGTTTACCGATACGCGGATGCCCAAGGCGATTGGTTGGTTGCGAGCGGTTTGGGTGCTTTTGTCAAAGGTTTGCATTCCGATGTGGATGTGGTGTTGAATTGTCCGGTATCGAAAATCGATTATTCGGGCGCGGGCGTTCGCGTGGTGACAACCCAAGGCACAATTGCTGCAAAATGCGTTGTTCTTACGGTGTCTACGGGGGTTTTGGCCGCTGAGAACATTGAGTTTGTGCCGCGTTTGCCTACCCCAAAAGTTGATGCGCTTCACAAGTTGCCTGTCGGATTGTTAAACAAAGTCGGGCTGGATTTTGACGCGAAATGGCAAGAAGCATATCAAGGCCAAACGGCGGACTATATGAACGGCGAAGGTGAGTTTTGCACGTTCTTGTTCGGATTTTATGACACAAACCTTGCCGTTGGCTTTGTCGCAGGCAGCTTTGCCGACCAGTTGGAAAAACAGGGCGCAAGTGCTGCAACCGACTTTTGCCTGGAAGGGTTACAGGCCATTTTTGGCTCGGACATTACAAAACATATCCGCCGCACAACTGAAACAGCTTGGCGAAGCAACGCCAACACTTTGGGGTCGTACAGCTACGCGGTTCCGGGTGGCACGGATGCGCGGGCCACATTGGCTGGTACACTAGATGACCGCGTGTATTTCGCGGGCGAGGCAACGATGGTCGATGCACAAGCAACTGTGCATGGGGCTTATTTAAGCGGAATTGAGGTTGCCAAGAAGATCGCGGCGACCCATCGTTAAACCAACTGTGACCGCGCCAAATGGCGGTTCAAATTCGAAAGAGAAACAGATGTCAAAACTAGACCCAGTCAAAGTCGAAGATCGCCGTGTCGCCAATATCTATACAGCGGATTTTGTACCGCTTTTGAGCGACGGCGTAGAAAACGGCGCAGTACTTCAGTTAAACGCCTCCAAACCATTGGGCCGCGGATTTCACATATACCGTATGGCCGCAGGCGAAACGACGGTCGGACACGAACACTTAAGTGACGAAGAGTTCGTGATGATCGAAGGCGACATCGTAGATCACGACGGTGCGGTTTATGGCCCCGGTGATGTTGTCTGGTTGCGTCAGGGCACGCGGCACTCATCTTATTCACCAAACGGCTGTTTGATCGCGGTTTACTTGGATGGTGATGTCGAAGTGTAGCAATAGGTAGCGCATTAAATAACGGGATATATGATCGTTACTTACAGATCGCTCAAACCTGCGAATTAACTGCCTTGGCTGACTTTCTAAAACCGGCTGGTGTCATTCCGGTTTCTTTCTTGAACACACGTGCGAATGCTGAATCCGACGCATAACCAACACCCTCGGCAGCATCGGTTAGTGAATTTGCAGGGTTTGACAAAACTTTCTTGGCAATCTCCATCCGCCAACTTGTCGCGTATTGCATCGGGGTTATGGCCATTTTTTTCTGAAACAATACAGCAAAACTAGTTCGCGACATTCCAGCAGCTTGCGCAAGTGTTTCTACGCTCCAGCTGTTGCCTGGGGCTTTGTGGAATGCATCAAGTGCGCGTCTCAAGTTGACATCAGAAAACCCTCCAAGACCCCATTCAAGCGCGTCGTCGCTTTCGATAAAGCTACGAATAGCCTGCGCCAGGATCGCTTCGGACATCTTTAGCGCAATAAGGTCACCCCCCATTCTGCGGCCACCAGCCTCATCACCGATCACGCGCAACGTGGCCTCCATCCATTTTCCGGCAGTTTCCCCGTAGTTCTTGAGGTGAATAAAGGGTGGCAAGCGTTCCATCAAAATATGTCGCGCCTGTTTTTCAAACGAGAAATGACCGCAGATCAATTGGGTCTCGCTGTTGGGTTGCTCACCGCCATATACTAAAACACCCGAGCCATCATATCCCGACCGTTCGACGACAGTGTCCAATTGTAAAATTGCGTCTTTGGCATCTAGGCTACAAAAAAGATCATGCGAAGCGCCATGTGGAATGATTATCAGATCGCCTTGTTCCAACGACACAGGCTCTGAGACACCATCAACAGAAACCAAACAGCTGCCCCTGTGCGCGAAGTGAAATCGCGCCACATTTTCATAGCTGGGTACAGCCAAACCCCAGGGGCTGGTGAACGATGTACGAAAGTACAGTGATCCGCGCATAGATAAGTTGATGAGGATATCACTCAGAAGATCAAGCATGTTGGAACCATACATGGATATCCTATTATGTACAAGTTCCTGAACGATCTGCACGAATATTCGGATCAACGAGCATGTATTGACACTGTTCCGCCCGGTTAGGATGGCTTTACATAAATCTTAATGGAGCATTCAAAATGAAAACCCTCATATCTGCTGTTGCTGTAGCACCCGCAATTTTTACCTCTCAGGCATCGGCCCAAGATGTCGCAAGCCTTAACGATCTGGAATTCGCCCATGTCGCTTATACGGCTGACAACATCGATATCCGTTACGCCCATCTGGCGCTTGCGATTTCAACCAACCCAGACATTCACACCTTCGCAAATACTATGATCAGCGACCACATGGCCGTGAATGCAGCTGCGTTGGGCTTGCTTGATAAATTGGGCGCCAGTGCGCAAGACAATTTCTTCAGCCAGGCTTTGAATGAAGGTGCGGAAAAGATCATTGATGATTTCGCAAGACTGCGGGGCGCCGAATTTGATGCTGCATATGCCGCGAATGAATTGGCCTATCACCAGACAGTCAATGATTTGGTCGAAAATACCATGATCCCCAATATCGAAAACGACGAAGTTCGGGCACTGTTTCAACAAGGGCTCGATATCTTCAAAATCCATGAGGGTCATGCCGAAATGATGGTCAAGGCGCTAAACGAATGAGGGCGACTGTAACAAGACGTCGGGCAATATTAGGGGTGGTCGCATCTGCGGCCGCCGTCTCGTTTGTGCCGCTGACAAATGCGGCTGGCCGGCCAACGGTTCACGAAATCAAAATCAAGAAGTTCAAATTTGTTCCAGGCGTCATTCAAGTTAAGCTTGGGGATGTTGTCAAATGGACCAACCACGATCTTGCGCCACATACAGCGACGGCAGAACAGTTCGGATGGGACACTGAAGCTTTGGTGAAAGATGCAAGCCATGAAATCAAGGTCAGTGAGAACATGGAAACCAGCTATTTTTGTGCCTTTCATCCACATATGAAGGGGTCAATTGAAATCCTGTGAACGTTGCAATTTGAAGTTGCCAAACACGGATCGTATTATCAATCGGTGCCATCCGTCGACTTTTCAAACCGCCAAAACATGACGATCAGCCACGTGGCTTAGAAATTTGGCCACTAAGCATTTAACATATGCGCTACGTCTGCAATGAGTGACCTGAACGCACAAGCTTTGGGGCACATCTGATGAGCGATTTTCTACTTTTGGCATTTACCTTCTTGATTGCAGGCGTGATCGCGGTGCCGATTGCATCACGATTGGGCTTGGGATCGGTTCTTGGTTACTTGATCGCAGGTATCGTCATCAGCCCGATTCTGGCTTTTCTTAGCGTCGACGTTGTCTCAATCCAACATTTCGCCGAGTTTGGCGTGGTCATGATGCTGTTTCTTGTCGGGCTTGAACTTAAGCCTTCGATGCTGTGGTCCATGCGGGCCAAACTGTTAGGCCTTGGTGGCGGGCAAGTCGCACTAACGGCAGGGGCGGTGATGGCTGTTGCTATGGCATTTGGGCAAGTTTGGACTGTGGCCTTGGCCATCGGTTTGGTAATGGCGCTGTCATCTACCGCGATCGTTTTGCAAAGCTTGGGCGAAAAAGGCCTGATGAAAAGCGACGGCGGGCAATCAAGCTTCTCCGTCCTGTTGTTTCAAGACATCGCTGTAATCCCGATGCTGGCGCTAGTACCGTTGTTGGCCTTGCCGGAACTTACCGAAGCTCTTGCACATGCAGCACATGACAATGCTGAAGATCATGGCGGCGCATCTATTAGTCTTGTTGCTGGTTTGCCCGGCTGGGGCGTGGCGTTGGTGACGCTTGGCGCCATTGCTGTGGTGATCGGCGCGGGGTCGTATCTGACAGGGCCGATTTTTCGGTTCATCGCGGCCGCGCAGCTGCGCGAACTGTTCGTTGCGACCGCGTTAATGATCGTGATTGGCATCGCCCTTCTGATGACGCTTGTCGGCCTGTCGCCTGCGCTGGGTACGTTCCTTGCTGGTGTGGTTCTTGCCAACAGCGAATACCGTCACGAATTGGAAAGCGATATTGACCCCTTTAAGGGCCTACTTTTGGGTTTGTTCTTTATGACTGTTGGCGCTGGCATAAATTTCGGCCTGTTGTTCGATAACCTGACGGTCATCGTAGGGCTAACCCTTGGGCTAATGCTGTTGAAGGTCGGTGTGCTTTATATACTTTCCGTCATTTTCAATATCGGCGGATCGGATCGTTGGTTGTTCAGTCTTGGCCTCGCGCAAGCTGGTGAATTCGGTTTTGTGCTGCTGTCATTCACCGTCGCTAATGCTGTCATTCCCAGCGATTTGGCCGATAAATTGCTGCTGATTGTGGCCCTTTCGATGTTGTTAACTCCTGCGCTGTTCATTTTGTTCGATAAGGTCATTGCGCCATTTTATTCACGCACGGATGAGCGCGAAATGGACGAGATCGAAGAGAAAAGCGATATCATCATTGCGGGTCACGGACGCGTTGGCGGGATTGTCAGCCGAATTTTGCGCGGCGCGGGTTTAACCCCAACCGTAATGGACTTTAGTTCCAAGCAACTGGAATTTCTGAAAGCATTTGGCGTCCAGGCATATTACGGCGACGCCACTCGCCCCGATTTGTTACATGCAGCTGGAATTGCCAATGCTAAGATGATTGTCATAGCAATCGATGGCAAAGAGCAGATCACGGAACTGGCGAAATACATCAACCATCACTATCCGGACGTTCACGTCGTAGCACGGGCGGTTGACCGGATGCATGTCTATGATTTGTGGGCGGCTGGGTGTCGCGACATCATCCGAGATACCTATGACAGCTCTTTGCGGATGGGCCGTTCGGCAATTGAAGGGCTTGGATACTCACCCGATCAAGCGGAACGCATGGTGGATGTTTTCAACGCACAGGATCGTAAAGGCATGTTGTTAACTGCCGAACATCACGACCCAGAAGTTCCAGCCCATGAAAACGATGCGCTTTTGGCCAAGTTTCGGGAAGTTCGCGAAGAATGGGAAGCGGAGCTTGAGGCCAAAATGGGTGGCATCATGGCTGAGGGGCGATCAACCGGAACCTAGTTTCATATGAAAGGCCGCGCTCAAGTACGCCAGTTTACCACTGGAAAGTTTGCCCTTAACTGTCGGCGATCCTTGGGCGTCCTGATGCTTCGACCGTGAGGGTCGCTTCCAGAAATACCTCGCGATTTTCGGTTTTGGCCGATTTGACTACTTCTGACACCGCAATGTCGATATCTTCGACGCCGGAAGCGCGCATTTCGATGCGGGCTTGATCTGTTAGGTGGGCCGTAAGTCGCGCGAATGCAGTCTCTTTTGAAATAAATGTCTCAGGCTCGCCGTCTAAGTGAACTCGAAATTGGCCTTCGGCAGGTGACGTGATTGTGCCGTGTTTACGGATCGTCACACGGCCAACAACAGCGCCAATCGCGTTTGCAACACCTGCGTATTTTGGCAGGATCATCTTACAGCCCAAAAGATCGCCGACAGCGGGGTAATAGGTTGCGGCAGACGCACCCAGACCGATCACATCAACCGCCAGACCCGTTTCTACCCGCACCAAACCACGGTGGCCCGTAAGCCCCCTTTGTGTCAGGATATGGCGGGCAAGTTCGGCGGGCGGAAGATCAAATGAAGTTTCTTCTTCGGTGAACGCACATTCCAACAAGGCAAGGCCCGTTTGATGGGTCAAGCGGTCGATCACCAACTTGGCAACTTCAAGCGGATCGGAAGAAAACCGATTACCCGCGCCATTTTTGCGGCGACTGAATTGTTCCAACGCCTTGCGCGCAGCGTCTGTGTTCCAGTCATCCATAAGACCCAAGGCATGGGCTGCGTCAGAGGGTGTAAGGCCAGATACCTGCACCAATCCACGGTCAATCAGGCGACGGTATGCCGACATTTCTGCGCGGGATTCGATTATGGCGTCTAAAGGATGAACCGTGTTTCCCAAGCGTTTAAGCAATGTGGTTTCGCGGGGGCCGATACCGTCCTGTGCCACGTTTGGTACGGCGCGCACAAACTGCCCGTCATGTTCGCCCGTTAGGGTGGCTGCGACTTGCCGTTCAAGTGCTGGCAGCACCACATCGGGCGCTTGGCTTGCGATAAGACTGATCGGAATGCACCGGCGTGGCCCCAGCGAAATACCCCCCTGTAATCCTCGGGCTATGAACTGAACCTGGCTATCTCCACCCAGACCAGTGGTGTGCATGGCCACGGCCTCGACCATCGTGCGGTAAGGGCCAACACGGGCACCAGCCGGATCAATGGCGGGCCGCCCGTTGCGCAAAACCGCAATGTCAGTTGTCGTACCACCAATGTCAGACACAAGCGCGTGGTCAGCACCGGTCAACCAACGCGCGCCAACAATCGATGCGGCAGGTCCTGACAGGATCGTTTCAATCGGGCGTGCGCGGGCAAGTTCAGCACCGATTAACGCACCATCGCCGCGTACAACCATTAGGGGCGCTTGAATGCCAAGGGATTTCAACTCGCCCGTGGCTTGGGCAATTAGTCGATCGATCATGCCAATCAGGCGCGCATTCAAAACCGCGGTCAGCGCGCGTTTCGGCCCGTTTAGCTTGGCTGAAAGCTGGTGTGATTGGCTGACTGGGCGGCCTGTCTTTTTGGCGATTAGCTTTGCTGCAAGCAATTCATGGGCTGGGTTACGCGTGGCAAACTGGCTGGCAACGGCATAGGCCGAGACGGTTCCACCGTCAGCACTCAACCATTTGTCCAAGGCCTTTGCATCGAACGGTGTGGCTTGTGTGCCGGAATGATCATGCCCACCCGCCAGAACAATCGCCGGATCACCTTTCAACGCATCGGTTAAGCCTTGGGTCAAAAGATCGCGATCGCGAAACCCGATGTAGACAAGACCAACACGTTCGCCTTGGCCTTCTACCAGCGCGTTTGTCGCCAAAGTTGTAGATAACGAAGCAAGCGCGATATCGGTTGGCTTCACGCCACTTTCATCCAAAACCGCCCGGACAGCGGCACCGATGCCTAGGGCAAGATCATGCCGTGTGGTAAGCGATTTCGCTAACGCCACGACCTTAATATCGTCGCGGATTAGAACGGCGTCGGTATATGTTCCGCCTGTATCAACGCCTAGCAAAAGTGCCATGTTATGCCTCAGGTAATTTGGTCTCTGTGTGTTCCTCAGGGTGTTTATCGGTTTTGATCCAATTCACCAGTTTAAAAACGACGGCGGACGCCGTTTTCAGTGCGGAAACCGAAAGAGATGACCTAAAAAGCGCGCAGGACCTATTACTTTTGAGCAGTCATGTGCCCTTAATATCCAAGGCCATTACCGATGTTTCAAAAGCGTGGGATATTGTTCGGGGCCTGTTTTGATCGGTCAGTATTGTCATTTATTTTCCACGCTTGCCAACCCTAAGTGCCTACTTCCTCGAAGGCTTCTGCGACAGCCTTGGTTGCAAGTTGCGTCCGAGATTTTACGTCCAGTTTTTCGAAAATATGAGAAAGGTGGATTTTGACGGTTCCACGGGCAATGAACATGCGTGCGGCGATTTCAGGATTTGAAAGCCCCTCGGTCGCAAGTGTCACCACGCGGCGTTCGGTTGGGGTTAGACTTGGCCAACCCATAAGCGGCCGGGCGCGTTTGCCACGCATCCGCGATATCAGTTCGATCGCTTCGTCAAGCGAGGCGTTTTCCATTGATGACCCAATGTCCTCAAATTCACTTTTGCCGATTGCTTGCGATAGTTTTTCCACCAACGCTTGGTAATCGGCAACTTCGCCAGCCCCGCGAACTAAGGGCATAACGCGACGCTCGCGATCAACAACGGCCAGCACACGCACAGCATCTTCGAACTTTTCCTTTTCAAACAGGATTTCCGCGATGAATTCCAATGTGCGCAACTGCCCTGGCTTTAGCCCAGCCGCAATTTGTATCGACAATGCTTCATGCAACTGCGCCTCGGCCTCGCCAGTGTCGTTTCGGGCCAACGCAAGCCGCCCGCGAATAAAATACGACAGGCCGTTGATCAGCGGGTTGTTCAACGACACGGCTTGTTTCGCGGCTTCGTTCAGTATTTTTTCAGCCTTAGTGAATTGTCCAAGCGCCACATTCGCTGCTGCTGAAACCAGCGCCAACTGCTCTGACCAAATCGGAATTCCAGCGTTACGCAATTCTTCGACATGGCCCCCGATTAAGTCTAAAGCGTCTTTCGGATTTCCGGCAGCAACTTCGATAGACCCAAGTAAGAACATCGCTTCGGCAACGGCCAAAAACGCACCTGATCTGGTCGCGGTTTCCATCAAGTTTTGCAATTCCTCACGCGCTACATCGACTTGCCCCTGATCGGCCTTTAACGCGGCATACCAAGCTTTCGCAAAGCCACTTGTTGCCGGATCTCCGACAAAGTTACTGTTTTCAAGCGAAATCACCAACGCGCGTTCTGCTGCTTCAAAATCGCCACTGTCACGACCAAAATATCCAGTCAGAGCTTTCGCCCAGGCAAGTAAATAGCGGCTGTCGAATTGTTCACTACACGCCACAAGATCGGAAATTGCCAGTTTCGCGGCAACGCTATCATGAGAAAACAAACAAACGGCTGTCATCATCTTTATGCCGTGGCTTTCCGCCCAGTCATCACCAGCTTGGTGACCAATCGCGATGCATTTCAGCATCGTTTCGCGCGCTATAATTGGCTGCGATACAGATTGGGCAAAACCGATGATTTCCAACGCGCGCGCTTCGGTCCAAGGATCGCCCAGTTCTTGTGCTAGCTCCAAGGCATTTTGAACATTTGGGAAGACCAAGTCCATGCGACCGCCATATGCGCATACATGCGAAGCCGCCCATAATGCCCTTGCCAGAAGAACATCAGGGGAAGGTTCTTTAGCCATCGCCCTATCAAACCATCTGATCCCATGTTGAAACTGCCCGCGCAGTTCGTAATAGGCACTAAGCGCGGTTAGCAGGCGCAGAAGCATTCCGGGATCACCCAGCGTATCTGCGTAAGTTAATGCCGTCTCAAGGTTATCAAATTCGGTTTGTATTTGCGACAAAAATTCCGGACCCTCACCAAACACCAACCGGGGTGCCCGCGTTTCTGCAAAGTCAACGAAATGCGAAAGATGCCGGGCGCGGGCCGCGTCAAGCTCGCGGGCCTCGTTCAGTTTTTGCAACAGGAACAGACGAACAGACTCAAGGAACCGGTAGCGTGGCGTTTTATGTGTTCGGTCAACTTGCAGCATCGACATGTCGACCAGCCTTTGAAGCAGATCTAGAACATCGTCCGCGCTTGAAATACCGTCGTTGCCGATTGACCGGGCGGCGGCCAACGTGAAACCTTGAAGGACGCATAATTGTTTGGCTAACTGCTGCTCGCTTGGGGCCATCAAATCATAGCTCCAGGCAACCGATGCCCCAAGCGATTTGTGATGGGTCATGGCGTCCCTTGTGCCGCCGGTCAAAAGCGCAAAGCGTTCATCAAGACCGGACAATATTTGGGACGGATTCATAATCGGCAGGCGCGCTGCAGCCAGCTCAATTGCCAACGGCAAGGCATCAAGACGTTTCACAATTTCCGTAATCGTGCCCTCCATTGATTTGTCGATCATGAAATCGGGCGACACCTGAAGCGCGCGTTCACAGAACAGCTTGACGCCATCTTTTTGACTTAGGGGGGGAACCTTTCGGATATATTCTCCGCCAACATGAAGCGGTTCGCGACTGGTTGTTAGAATTTTCGTATTCGGCGCCGATGTTAAAAGGACTTTGACAAAATCGGCACAGCCATCAAGAACCTGCTCGCAATTGTCCAAGACAAGCAGAACTTCTTGATCCATCAAATGGTTGGCCAAAGTATCGGCCAAAGGAATGCCCAGTTCTTCTTGTACATCCAATAATCGAGACACGGCCCCCGCAACCCCTGCGGGCTCAAACACACCGACCAGATCGATGAACCACACACCATGTTCAAAATGTTCAAGAACCGATCGCGCGACCTTTTTTGCCAATCGGGTTTTGCCCGCACCGCCGGGCCCGGCCAAAGTGACCAACCGGTGTTCACGAAGTGTGGCGCGAACGTCGGATAAATCGGCCTCGCGCCCTAATAAGGGTGAAAGGTCGAGCGGCAGATTGGTTTGTGGCATTGAATAATTCGTCCCAGAATTTTCTGTACTGTAGCGTGGAGTTGACCAAGTGGGAATTTATTTTGCGGTATAGGCCATCTGGCAGATGTTCTGCTTTTCGGCGTGGTCTAACCCATTAATCACACGCAACGAGTTGGGTTAGAACCAACCTCACGGATGGAAAATTAAATATGACCATGAAAGCAACAGCATCGGAATTTTTTGAAGCCTGCGAAACTGGAAAGGGCTGGGAAGTTTGCCAGAATTGGTGTCACGCTGATGCAACTTTTGCCTGTCAGTCCGACGCATTGGCCGACACTGCCACGGTTGAAGCCTATACCGATTGGATGAAAGGCTTGCTGACGCCGATCCCTGACGGGCACTACGAACTTAAAGGTTTTGCCGCTGACGAGGCGCGCAATACTGTGCTGGCCTACGCCACATTCCTTGGCACTCAGACAGGCGAGGGTGGGCCGGTTCCACCGACAGGCAATGCGCTGTCCGCTGACTATGTTTATTCGATAGAATTTGACGGCGACAAAATCCGCCACGTCACCAAAGTCTGGAATGACGCACAATCAATGCGCCAGCTTGGTTGGGGATAAATGTACCTAACTTAGGGCAGACCAGCATCCGCTGGCTGTAAGCCCAAGAAAGTACGAGGCTTTGTTGGATCACTCAAAATCCGGCAAGGCTTCGTTCTTTTCTTGTTGCTGATTGCGGTCTGTAACCGTCGATGCACCCAGCAGAAATTCCTGTAGCCGTTTGAAGGAGGGTTTCACTAACAATTCGCGGCGATAGACAAGGTAGTAACCAAACCCCTGCCGTTCGAACGGTTGGCCGACGCGCACAAGCCGGCGTTCATTGACAAGGTGATCGTCTAGGCCCCAATAGCCAATACCAATCCCTTCACCCGCACAGACCATATCTAACATCGTGGGATAACTTAGAACCGTCGTCAGGCGTGCAAGGCCCGGTAACGATTGCTCGGCGCGTTCGTAAAAACTTGCCCAAGTTGTCCAGCCATTGGAATGCGGATCGCCGTGATCAAACATGTATTTCGTGTCCAAAGTGCGCGTTGGGTCATCGGCATTGAACTCTGGATGTGCTGTCAGAAAGTCGGGGCTGGCAATGATCTGGCATTTCTCTTGAAACAACAAATCAGTACAGTTCGACCCAAAGTCACCATTCCCAAACCTTATCGAAACATCGACCGCAGGGTCATCAAAACCGCGATAGTCGTCAGATGTGACAAAGTTAATAGTAACATTGGCCGCCGCGCGCATGCCGCTGATCCGTGGCATCAACCAAAGATGGGCGACGCCAAAAGATGACCCGATCAGCAGTTCTTGATCGTTTGTGGCCTTTACATCCCGCGCGCCAAGCTCTAGACGATCAAATATTGTTGTCGACAGTTCGGCCAGCACGCGCCCATCCTGTGTCAGCTCTACTTTGTTTCCACGCCGCTTAAAAAGGGCAGCACCAATCCAATCTTCAAGTATTGCGATGTGCCTTGTAACTGCAGGTTGGGCCACCGAAAGTTCTTCCGCGGCTCGCGTAAAATTACCGTGTCTGGCGGCGGATTCGAATGCTGCCAAGGCATTTAATGGTGGAAGTTTGCGCCTCATTTTACTTTCCATAATAACAATATGTTATTAAAGCATTCCATTTTTTGACATCGCAGTAAAGCCTAGGATCGCTGACAACTCAGTTCAAACAATTGGAGGTTTGATATGGATCGCGTGAATTTTACTCAGATGAAAGACGGAACCAAGAAAGAATATGAATTCTTAACTTCTCACGAAATCGAATATACCAAAGGCACTGCCGACCGGTTGTTACATGCATTGGAACATTTGGACGAAGGCTTATCAGGCTACCAGATCACCCGTATGGGCCATTCGTTGCAATCGGCAACCCGTGCTTGGCGTGATGGGGCAGACATCGACTGGGTCGTTTCGACCTTGTTGCACGATATCGGTGACATTTTTGCCCCTTACAATCATGATGAATACGCGGCGACAATCCTAAAGCCGTTTGTTCGGGAACAATGCCGCTGGTGCGTTGAAACGCACGGTGATTTCCAGATGTTGTACTATGGGCAGCACTTGGAAGGTTTTGACCAGAACAAGCGCGAGCGCCATCGTGGTCATATGTATTTCGATGATTGCGCTGCGTTTTGCGAACGTTGGGATCAGGCAAGTTTTGATCCAGATTATGATACATTACCTTTGTCGTTCTTTGCACCTCTGGCCCAAGAAGTTTTCGCCCGCACGCCGTATGATCCAGCTGTCATGCAGGCAAATGACCAGCCGCTAGTCGAGCCAAAAATAGCAGCGGAACGTGCCGCTAAATAACTGTCTTTTAGGAGAGCCAAATGACAGGCCAACCCGAAACACCCAAACGCACGCCTCGCCGTATTTGGAATTTCACACCCTCTTTGCCTATTCAAGTAGCGCCCTATTGGAATTGGCCGCATAAGCCACTGGCGTCACTGAAGTATCTTTTGCGCAGCTGGAATCCGGTGGGAATTCGATGTCTATTTCTAATTGGCGCAATCGTAACTTGGATGTTTTTCACACCCGATCTAAGTCGCGCAGAAACGCTGGCGTTTGACTGGATCGCCGAAGTCTGGGTTCGCAATTTCATCATTCTGTTCAGTGTTGCAGGTGGTCTGCATCTTTTGCTGTGGCGTTTCGGAATTCAAGGCGACGAACAGCGATACGATATGCGGCCAATGATGAAGAACACCAAGGCGTTTTGGTTCAAGAACCAGGTTTGGGACAATATGTTCTGGTCTTTTGTTGCGATGCAGTTCTGGACGTTCTGGGAATGCTTTATGTGGTATGCCTACGCCAACGGCTGGGCGACGATGATAACTTTCCAAAGCAATCCGATTTGGTTCGTTGTTTTGATTATTGCCATCCCTATCTGGGCCGGCCTTTATTTCTATATGCACCACAGGGTCTTGCACATGGGGTTCATGTACCGCCATGTCCATTCGTGGCATCACCGCAATATCAACACAGGCCCTTGGTCTGGACTTGCGATGCATCCCGTCGAAAGCTTCATCTTGATGACGGATACTTTGATGTTTCTTTTGCTTCCCGCCCATCCGATCCATGTGATATTTTTGTTGTTTCACCACGGTGTCGGCGCGCCAACATCTCACACAGGGTTTGAAAAACTGAAGTTCGGCAAGGTCGGCGGTATTGAAGTGGGTGACTTTTTCCATCAACTGCACCATCGTTTCTTTGACTGCAATTACGGCACCTATGAAACACCGTGGGATACTTGGTTGGGAACGTTCCACGACGGAACATCTGAGGGCAATGAATTGGTCAAAGAGCGCCGTCGTAAAATCTGGTCGACGAAATGAAAGGCATGAACATGAAAAATATCTATACCTTTGGTCGCAAGTCAGCACAGCGCAATTTTACAGTTAAAGACCTGCAAGACCTTAAAGGGTCCGGCAAGCGACTTACCATGTGCAACCCCGCCAACGAAGATGAAATTCGCGCCTGTGTCGAGGCAGGCATCGACACGTTGACCGTTTGGGATCGCGACATTGATCTTGCGCGCGAACTTGCGCCCACGCATTTTGTCGGCTCAGCGATGGGCTGGGGCCAGTTCATAACGCACGATGAAATTCTACGCCACGCGATGGGCCAAATGGAGGCTGGCGCGGACATGTATTTCACCAACCGTTCCCTGCCAGTCGTGGAAATGCTGGCACGCGAGGGCATCCCGGTTCAGGTTCACATGGGTCTTGTGCCAACCTTCAGCCATTGGCGTGGCGGGCTAAAAGCATATGGCCGCACATCACAAGAAGCGATGGAGCTGTATCGCACCTTCAAAAGCTATGAAGATGCTGGCGCGTTTGCCTGTGAAATTGAATGCGTCGCCGAAGACACGCTGAACCTGCTGAACGACAAAACGTCGATTGTTACGATTTCATTGGGCTCTGGAAACGCGGGCGACGTGATTTTCCTGTTCATGGCTGACATTTGCGGCGAAGACCCCAACGCGCCACGTCACGCCCACGCTTTTCGCGATCTGGGTGCATTGCATCGCAAGGTATACGCCGAACGGGTTGCCGCGCTGCAAGAATTCAACTCTGAAGTTCACGGCAAAGCATTTCCCTATCCCGCACAGTCAATCACCATGCGCGAAGGCGAGCTGGAAAAACTGCACGAAACATTGGATAAGAAATAACCACGCTTATTCGGGCAAACATATTTCCTAAAAGAGCATCCAGTCTTGCAGACCTTGGTCATCTTCATCCGGCATATATTGCGCGCCATCTATGATCAGAATGTTCGCCTTTACGGAATCCATTTCGATTTCAATTCGTAGATTGCTGTCTTCGACACTTAAGAACAAATCGTCCATTGTGGCGCCCGGTGCTTCGAAATTCAGTGTGTCGTTTTTCGCAGAGAACCCTTGGATCTCGTCTGCGCCGTTATTGCCCCGGTGATAGGATATTTGATCCTTTCCGCTTCCAAGCAGAATTTCGTCATCTCCGTTGCCGCCGACGATTAAGTCATTTCCTTGCCCGCCATGAATATAATCATCGCCCGAGCCGCCATAAAGCCGATCATCGCCCTTTCCGCCGTAAAGCCGGTCAGCGCCACGGCCACCAACCAGCGCGTCATTGCCAGCCCGACCAAGGGTCAAAT
>JBLHMX010000004.1:0-31984 GCA_047622625.1 Paracoccaceae bacterium
CAACCACCCCGAGATTATCGCAGATTTTGAAAGCAGTCTTGAGCGTTTGACCCTAATCACCCCAGGCCTTTCTGACATTCGAAACGCTATTCTACGCCTTGCGCCAGAAAGTGCCGTTTCAGAAAATCCGTTGCTGGAAAAATTAAGTAACGAACTTGGGGCAGACGCCCTTGAAAAGCTGATGAATACCCGCCATTTGAACACCTTCATAACCATCCAAAGTAACAGCGAAACCGAAGTCGCAAAAATGGCGCTGGCTGAAGAACTTGCCAAACTAGAAGCAGCCCGCGGCGTACGCACAGAAACCGAAGATGCCGTTCAAGACATGGCCGGATTAGTTGATGAAGGGCTGACTTGGCGACTTGGGCAAGCCGCCGACGCCAAGAATAAGGCCACCAAAACTGACCTGCCTGAAGGTGGAACTGAAGACGAAGACCGTGAAAATATGTCGAAATACCTGCAAAACCTTATCGATGGTCAGGTTTGGGTAAAGAAAAAGCAGTAATGTGCATTGCGAATCAGTGATTCGATGTGTTGATTCGCCTATATGATTTGCGAGTGATTCGTTTTTACCGAATCACCGCCCTTAACACCGGAGTGACCGATGGCCCCCAAGGACACCGACGCAAGCAAACCAAATGATCAAAACGATGCTGCAAACCTTGGCGATCTAGGCCAAGCCGCCGTCAAGAAAATGATCGGCGAGGCGCGGCAACGCGGCTATGTTACGTATGACGAGCTGAACAAAGTTCTGCCGCCAGACACGGTTTCAAGCGAACAAATCGAAGACGTGATGTCGATGCTGTCAGAAATGGGCATCAACATTATTGAAGATGAAGACGAAGAAGAAGAAGCCAAAGCAACTGATTTGGTCGCTTCGGATTCCGCCAAAGACGTTGCGATTTCGGACCGTCCCGCTGCAGAAGTTCTGGATCGTACCGATGATCCGGTTCGCATGTACTTGCGCGAAATGGGCAGTGTCGAATTGTTGTCGCGTGAAGGCGAAATTGCCATTGCCAAGCGGATAGAAGCTGGGCGCAACACCATGATTTCTGGGCTATGTGAAAGCCCGTTAACCTTTCAGGCAATCACCATCTGGCGCGACGAATTGCTGGAAGAAGAAATTTTGCTGCGCGATGTGATCGATCTTGAAACCACATTTTCTGGCTCCGTCGAAGGCGACGGCGATGAAGAAGTTGGCGCCACATCTGGCCCGGGCGTCGGATCTGTGATCCCTGGCACCGAAAAACCAGCACCTGCGCCTGTTGTTCCAAAGCCCGAACCAGAGCCCGAAAAAGATGCCGACGGCAATCCGATTTCGCGCGAAGATGACGACGATGAAGATGAAGACGAGCAGGCCAATCTTTCGCTCGCCGCGATGGAGGCGGCACTAAAGCCACAAGTTCTTGAAGTTTTGAGCCAAATCGCCTCGGATTATACGAAGTTGTCTGAAATGCAAGACAGCCGGATTTCAGCGACACTGAATGAAGACAGCTCGTTCAGCAAAAAACAAGAATCCAAATACCAAGCTTTGCGTTCTGAAATCGTTGAACTGGTGAATTCACTTCACCTGCATAACAACCGGATCGAAGCCTTGATCGACCAGCTTTATGGTATCAACCGCAAGATCATGATGATCGACGGTTCAATGGTGAAACTGGCGGATCAGTCGCGCATTAATCGGCGTGATTTCATTGATGCATATCGTGGCCGTGAACTTGACCCCACCTGGCTTGACCAAGTCGCTGAAAAGACCGGTCGCGGCTGGAATACCTTCATCGAACGCTTCCGTCCGAAAGCCGAAGAATTGCGTGCCGAAATGGCCGAAGTCGGCCAATATGTTGGCGTAGATATCTCTGAATACCGCCGCATCGTTAACCAAGTTCAAAAGGGTGAAAAAGAAGCTCGCCTCGCCAAGAAAGAAATGGTCGAAGCAAATTTGCGTCTGGTTATTTCGATTGCCAAAAAATACACCAATCGCGGTCTACAATTCCTTGATCTTATTCAAGAAGGTAATATCGGCCTGATGAAAGCCGTCGATAAGTTTGAATATCGTCGCGGCTATAAATTTTCAACTTACGCCACCTGGTGGATCCGTCAGGCGATTACGCGCAGTATCGCAGATCAGGCACGTACAATCCGTATTCCTGTGCATATGATTGAAACCATTAACAAACTGGTACGTACAGGTCGCCAGATGTTGCACGAAATCGGTCGCGAACCTACACCGGAAGAACTGGCCGCCAAGCTGCAGATGCCGCTGGAAAAAGTGCGCAAGGTGATGAAAATCGCCAAAGAACCGATTTCGCTGGAAACCCCGATTGGCGATGAAGAAGACAGCCAGCTTGGTGACTTCATTGAAGACAAAAATGCGGTGCTTCCACTAGATTCAGCCATTCAGGGCAACTTGAAAGAAACAACCACGCGCGTGCTGGCCTCGTTAACCCCACGTGAAGAACGGGTTCTGCGGATGCGTTTCGGCATCGGCATGAACACGGATCACACGCTGGAAGAAGTCGGCCAACAGTTTAGCGTGACGCGCGAACGTATTCGGCAGATTGAGGCAAAGGCTTTGCGAAAGCTGAAACATCCAAGCCGGAGTAGGAAATTAAGGTCTTTCTTGGATCAGTAGCAATGCTTTACCGCCCACTCTCTATCGCATTTGTGTTGGCCTTCTATGGGGTCAGGCGATCGCAGATTGCCAACCTTTTGGGTGGAGAAGGTTCACTAACGCCGGGCCTCAGGAGTTTAAAGTCATCGAGGGCGCATTGCTCAAAGACGGCTTGACCATCCATGGCGTAGTATTCGGCGAGTTGGTCGGAAAATACGCAAAGGTCCATTTATTTTTGAACGAAATTGACGGGTGTGAAACAGCCATTACTAGCCTGGGTAGGTATGCGCTCACAAATATTATGAGTGAAGAACAACTCTATCATTTAGACTACTACTCTCCCAACACGGGGCAACAAATTAATTTTCGATAGACAGTCCCCGACTCGGCCTCTGCTCCCTTTTATGTGTCGTGGGCTAAACCAACACACATTCGGCTACAACCTGCGCCAACTCATTCGCATCGCTTGCACCACCAAAAATATACCCGTCCGGTCGTACAACAACGCCAAATATCCCCTTCTCGGCCAGCCAATCCTGCGCTCCAACCACTACTGGAATGCTGCAGGCCACGTCTTTTCGTACAAGCGCGTAGAACCCGGCGCCAGCCACATCGTCCGACCATTCGCCTGAAACGGTTTTCACTTGCGGCGCCTGGGTTCCCACCAATCCGTCGCGCACCCCAAGGCCCGGGCCAAGGGCGGGCCAGATTGATTTCATCGCGACACTTGGCGCTTGGCCCGCTGCAGTTTGATTGATCAACCGCCCTAAATCCATGGTTAGGTTGATAAATTCGCGTGTGTTGGGCAGCCGCTCGGAGGCATATGTATCAAGCAAACGACCATTCCCACCTGCCAATACAGCCGCCAGTTTCCAAGCCAGATTGGCAGCATCGCGTATTCCTGCACACAGGCCTTGCCCCATAAATGGCGGCGTCAAATGCGCAGCATCGCCTGCTAGAAAACATCGCCTATCCCGCCATTCGCGGGCAATGCAGGACCGAAATGTATAGACCGCCGACCTCTCAATTTCTGCATCCTTGGACGAGACCCATCGGGCAAGGCGTTGCCAGGTCTCGCTTTCTGACAATGGTGCAATCTGCCCAGTTTCCACACGCATTTCCCAGCGGCGACGCTTGCCGACACCGCGTACATAGGTGGCGGGGTGATCAGTGTCGCAGAATTGAATGGTATAGTCACCACGATCCGCAGCAGCGTTCTTAATCAATAGATCAACGACCAACCAATCTTCATTAAAACCCAAATCTTCATATTCAATGCCAAGCGCTTTGCGTACAAACGACTGTGCCCCGTCGCATCCGACAACATATTCCGCCAGCACATGCCGCCCGTCATCCAGTTGTAAATCAACGCCATCCAAATTTTGCGTAAACCCAACCACGGCTTGCCCTGCGATGACCTGACAGCCGTCTTGGCTTTCAAAACCACGGCGCAACACCGTTTCAAGTGCTGGTTGATGAAAGCGATAACTTTCATGCCAGCCAAAAGGTCCGATTTCCTGTGACCGGGGCCAATCAACCAACACGTTTCCAGCATTGTCCTGGAATCGCATGCCCCGACCAATCATCGTGTCCTTAAAGATTTCGTCAGCAAGCCCAGAGGATTGAAACACCCGCATGGTCTCGCCATCGAAATGTACCGCGCGTGGCAAGCCATAGGCGTGGGCTTGCTTTTCAACGATCACGCAAGAAATGCCACGGCGCGCCAAAAGGTTCCCCAACAATGCGCCGGTGGGACCATAGCCAACAATGGCAACCTGACCAGAAATATTCATACTTCGCTGGCCTTAACCCCTTCCAGACGTACGCCTTTGGCGTTGCGGTACATGCCATCTGGATCAATGCTGGCCATTTCGCAAAAAATTTCGATGCGATGACCATCAGGATCAAGAAAATAGAACGCCTCGTTTTCACCCCACGACCCATCACCGCGTGGGTCGGTAAACGAATGCACAACTGGTCCGCGCACAATCTCAACATCCATCGATTGCACCTGTTCTAGAACCGCCAACCAATCAGCGCGACTGTCGCATTCCATTGCGAAATGATGGAACGATGGCGGGCCCTCCAAATCATCCTGGGGCAAAGCTCGTTTCGTATACTTTTTGGCCGGATTATGCACCAAAACCAGCTCGTGATGCTGCGTGGCGATGCGCATAAAAGTCAAAGCAACGGGGATTTTTGTGATCTCATGCGCGTTGTGACTTTCGGTGAGCTTGAAACCCAAAGCCTTACGGTAAAATTCAATAGAACGTTGTGTGTCGCTGACTTCGATGGCGAAATGTTGCATACGGGCGACGTGTGGTTTGGGCATTATTTTATCCTTTGTTCGGTCTTTAGGTTACAGCCAATATCCGACCATTGGAAATGCGGATATTTTCGGTTAATGCAGGCAATTAAGTCCGTCGAACCGAGTCTTGACGTATGCTGCATTCACGGGCGCGCAATTAGTGGCAGAAATATGGGTGAGCGCCCGAAGGTCCTTGAACGATCGCCGCGTAATATCGTATAATTTCGCGGCTGCCGTCTTTTCTTGTGATGTCGAAAATAGGCTGCTTGTTCTGAAAATAGGGAACGCCATCGGGAAATTTCGTGCGACTGATGAACAGGGCTTTCTGGTCGCACAGCGCTTGCGGCACGTCTGTGCGGAACAAATAACGCTCTGGCTGGTTCACCGCCAACACCCACAGATCGTTTGCCATGTAGTGATTTAGTTGACCCGTCAGCCCAAAGGCATCCGTAGCGACCCATTGCAGATCGTTATCTTCGGCCAACGTTAGGATTTCAGCCCGCACCTGATCCCAGCCACGCATTTGCGAAAACAGATGGTTGCCTACCAGCGGCTTTCCCGGCCAAAGGCCCAATACCAAAATCAAGCCGCCAAACGCAAACGCACTAGGTGCGGCCCATAAGATGGCCTTTCCTTTGCTCGGTGCCAATGCGGCCATAACCGCAAGTGTGGGGAAAATCGGCACCAACCATTGCCCACCTGCAAACGTTTTGGTTGCCTGGAAAGTCAAAAATATCACCAAGGGAGCAGACAGCCAGATCAACACATTTGGCACATACCCCATGCGCAGTGAACGTGCCACCAGCCAAAAGACCAAGGGGGTAACGAGAAACACAAAGGCCAGCCAGAATTCCATCACGCCATTTATCGCGAAACCAGTATCTTCGCCGATCCGACCAAATTGCCGTTCCAAGCCAACAAACCCATTGGCCATGTTCCACAAAGCAAGCGGCACCAAAACGACCACGCCAATTAATGCGCCCACCCAAACTTGCCAAGTCGCAAGCCAAGACCGCCCTTCGCGGGTTGCCAACAACCAAATCACTAAGGCCAAGCCAAAAAATAAATTGGTAAATTTGGCCAAGACACCTAGCCCGGCAAAAAGACCGACGGCCAACCACCAGTTTTTGCTGTTACCGTTCAGCACCTCGCTCAAGGCCCAAACCGCAGCAGTCCAAAACAATACCGATCCCGCATCAGGTGTGGCGGCGAAAGCGAGAATGGAAAACGGCAACATTGCTGCACCCCAAAGCGTGGCTCGAAAGGCAGTTTCCGGATTGCGCGAATATAGCCAAGCGATGCGATACACCATCACCGATACCAACGCACTTGCCAGAACAGATGCGGCGCGAACGCCCAACAAAGTATCGCCAAATATCGTTTGGCCCGCGGCTATGCCCCAAGCCACCATAGGTGGATGATCGTAATAGCCCGCTGACGGTGCGCTGGCCCACAGCTGGTAATAAGTCTCGTCTTCGACCAAAGGGATCAAAGCGGCAAGGGCCACGTGAAACACTGCGAAGCCCAGAATTAGGACCCACAAAGCCTTTGAGTTTAGCATGTTCCGCCCCTTTGTTTCGCCCAAGTATTGGCAATACATCTTTGGGGTCAAGCCATCATGTTGTGGTGCAATAAAGACTCTACACAAACGTGATCTCGCCACCTATAGTGACCGCAAAATCAGCCGGAAACACGAGGGAAATCAAGAATGCGTTGCCCATTTTGCGGAAATATTGACACTCAAGTCAAAGACAGCCGTCCGGCTGAAGACCACATTGCCATTCGCCGTCGCCGGGCTTGCCCAGCTTGCGGTGGGCGCTTTACTACCTATGAACGGGTGCAGTTGCGCGATCTTGTTGTTATCAAGAAAAACAACAAGCGCGAAGAATTTGATCGGGACAAGCTTGAACGCTCGATCCGAATTTCGCTGCAGAAACGCCCCCTCGATCCTGAACGCATTGACCAGATGATTTCCGGCATAGTGCGCCGACTTGAAAGTCTTGGCGAAGTCGACGTGCAATCCGACAAAATCGGCGAGATCGTGATGGAAACTTTGGCTCGTATCGACACCGTGGCCTATGTGCGCTTTGCCAGCGTTTACAAAAATTTTCAGGCAGCGGATGATTTCGAAGATTTTGTGCAGGAGCTGCGCCCGCCTGAATTAGACGAAGAATAATTATGGTGCTTCTGCCTGGTGACACACGCTGGATGAAACTGGCTTTGTCGCTGGGTCGCCGTGGACAGGGACGCACATGGCCCAACCCTTCCGTCGGCTGTGTGATCGTCAAAGAAAATCAAGTTATGGGTCGAGGCTGGACCCAGGCAGGTGGCCGACCGCACGGTGAAACCCAGGCACTATCGCAAGCCGGACACCATGCCAGAGGCGCCACCGCCTACGTAACACTGGAACCCTGCGCCCATATCGGCAAAACCCCACCTTGTGCAGAAGCCTTGATTGCGGCTGGCATTGTCCGAGTTGTCACGGCAGCCACCGATCCTGATAGTCGGGTCGCGGGGCGTGGCCACGAAATCTTGCGGCGCGCCGGGATCACAGTTGATACCGGATGTTTAGCGGCAGAGGCCACACTAGATCATGCCGGGTTCTTTAATCGCATCAATCTCGGGCGGCCCTATGTGACGCTGAAACTTGCGGCTTCTTTTGATGGGCGCATTGCTACGAAGTCAGGCGAAAGCCAGTGGATAACCGGCGCAGGTGCCCGGCGATTGGTGCATCTAGAACGCGCCACCCACGACGCCGTTATGATCGGTTCTGGCACCGCAATTGCAGATGATCCAACGTTGAACGTGCGCGATCTGGGCGTGACCCACCAACCGATCCGCCTTGTTTGCGATACTGCGTTAAAGACTGACCCGGGTGGAAAGCTTGGCCAATCCGCCCGTGATATTCCGCTTTGGATTTGTCATGGCCCTAAAGTCACAGGCTCTGGTTGGGCCGGTACCGACGCCAAATTAATCCCATGCGAGACTGACGAAACTGGCCGGTTAGAAATGACTGACGTCTTAAACAAATTGGCTAAGGCAGGCCTGACACGGATATTTTGTGAAGGCGGCGGGCAGCTTGCCGCTTCGTTATTGGCAGCCGATTATGTGGATCGGCTGGTTGGTTTCACCGCTGGTTTAACGCTTGGCGCAGACGCAATTCCAGCGATTGCAGCGTTGCCTGATGGCGCGCTTGCCGATCAACCGCGTTTCGTTCTTGATAGAGTCCAAAAAATCGGCCCGGACGCCTTACATGTTTGGCATCGCCGTTGACATTATCGCCAAAAGGGCGCGAACGAGGCGAATACTCCTTGCAGTTTTGACAACATTCTGTTGCCCGTTGCTCGTCTAAACGCCCCTTGTTCCAGTCGTTCTAAAACAACCTCTACAGGACAAGGCAGGCCCGATTTCGGGTCAAAATATCGCGGATAATCAATCAGTGCAGCATGCACCAATGCGTCAATCGACGGCTTGGACTGCCGACGTTCAACAGGCGCGTTCAAATCCTTTGTCAGCCCCCAACCAGCATAAAACGGCGCGCCATAACACGTTACTTTTTTGTCGCGGAGCAAAGCTTCGAACCCAAGTAACGAAGTCATTGTCCAAATCTCGTCGCACATCATAATTGCCGCATCCGCATCGATGTTGTTCAATATTTCATCGGCGTATTTTCCTGCCGTTGCTTCATCAAGCTGACCCTTGCGCAACCCCGTCTCAACATCTGGATGTGGTTTGTACGCAATGAATGCATCTGGATTTTCAGTGCGCGTCTGTACTAATAAATCAAGGTTGGTTGCAACTTTACCGGCCCCCAATAGGATCGATGCGTCATCCTCGACTTGTCCGGGCACCAATATTCGAAGACCTTTTGGCCAAGCTTTCGCTGCAGGCGTTTGGCCAACATTATACTTGCTAAGCCCGGCCCGCACCAATCGTTCACGAAGTTTCGTGGCTCGATCAAGCTGGCCTTGATCCAAGGTGTCACTGTCATTCAACAACCGTTCTAGCCGACTTTCGCGCGTTGGATCGTAGTAAATTCCAAGATCATCAACAACCAAAGACAGTGGCGGCACCAATTCTGCGCCCAATCCTTTTGACCGCAGAAACCCATCTTCCAAGCGCAACAAGGTATGATTTACTTTGTCAAAAGCTGCCCTAACTTGATCTGTTTCCTTTGTTGCCCAAATCAACCCTCGTCGCGTCGTGCGCAAAGCAGGTGCCACCTCGTTTGCATAGGACAACCTTGCACCGGAGCCCTTGAAAAAACGGCGGAAATGGCCGCGTTTCCACATGCGAATTCCCAATGCAACATAGCCGTGGCAATCCTCGGACCATGCCCTTGATTGAGCCTCAAGATTGTCCACGATGGTTTCAAATGAACACAGGCAGTCCCGGTACACGTCATAGTGCTTGGGATAAATTAGTAGCACTGCTGTAAAAAGTTCGCCGCACGTTAGGCTTCGACTGCGGCGTTCGAAGGTTTGTTCATCATCGCTTAGCCCCCAACCGCCGTAGAATGGCCGCCCAAAGACGCGTGGTCTGTGCCCGGCAAGAATTGCCTCAAAACCCATCAGCGAAGTGACACAATAGACTTTTGATGCACCATCCAGCAGGTGGCGCGGCGCATATGGCTCGCGCAGCAGTCTTGTGTTCTCATCCAGATCAGCATCAGAAAAATGCCCCTGCCGATATCGCGAAACAACTTCAGGATGGGATTTTATCAGGATGCGAGAACCTGGGTTCTCGCGGCGCGCGATGGTCAACATATGCGCGAAGCTGCTTTCATCTGCGCCGCCAAACCTGATCGAAGCATCGGCGCGAGTTTGATCAATCACCAATACATATCCGCTTTCGCCGACCTTAAGCGATGGATCAAAACCGTTGTATTTCGAAAGGCCAGATTGGGCTAGTCGCGCCATTCCAGCCGCGGCACGCACCGTCAGTTCGGGCGTGGACAACTTCGCGAAGTTTAGAATATCCTCAAGATCACTTGGGCAAGTGCAGTCAAAATAGACGCCCTTGGTATCAATCACCAGCGATTGCGGCGGCGCACCACTGCGGCCTGTTAGAACCGAACGCAGAAACCCGTCTTCAACGTTTATAAGCTCCGCGCCGCGCCATTTCGCGACAGCTTTTGCCCGCCATGTCCTTGGCTTGCGCCCCCATTCTGCAACTAAGCCCGCGTTTTTTGCGGGCAACCCCAGTCGGATATAATAACCCGAAAGTTCGAGAATCCGCTGCACTCGCTTGTCGCGCAGAAACCCACCAGTGAAGGCATGGGTTCGCCGGTTGCGCATAATTCAGCCCCCTGAAAGGGTCGAAATACTGCTACCCGTCGACAAACCGCTATTCAGCGCGCCAAGAGTTTTGTTCCACTGCACAAATGGGGCTTCGGTCACATAAACCGTATCACCATCGCGAATAATAAAATCGCGACCAACGAACATGCCGCCCGGTTCAGTCAGATCCAGAACATAGGCAAAGCGTTGTTCACCAACCAGATCGTTCCGACCCAGCAAAGCATTGGCGATTTCTGCAGGTTCTTCACGGAAAATGAACACACCAGTTGGATCAGCCAATGAGCTGCTTAGCCCACCGACTTGTGCCAATGCTTCGATTGCGTTTAGCTCTTGGCTGGCAAATGCCACGCGGGTTTGCGTGCCGGTTGCACCAAGTGCCGTGAATGAACGCCGGTCTTCTTGCACAAATATCCGGTCGCCGGGACGTAGCGCAATATCAGCCTTAGGGTTGGAATAAAGATCAGCAAGCCAGACAATTCCAGTGCGTGAACCACGCGTAACTTTGATCTGCGCCACTTCTGGCTCAACCGTGATACCGCCCGCTTTGGCCAGCATGGCAGTTAAGGTACGTGTGGCACTTTCAATTGGGTAAACCCCTTGCGAACCAACGCCGCCCATAACGCTGATAGACGAGCCATCGCCCGCTAGACGGCGCACCAGAACTTGTGGATCGGGAGTTTGCGCATCAAGTTTACTGGTAATAATTTCGCGCAGCTGCTCGGGTGTATTGCCCGCCGCTTTAACGCGGCCTGCATAGGGTACAAAAATACTGCCCGTTGCATCGACTTGTATTTCTGTCAGGCTGGTTGAATTGGTGGCAACGCCCCCTAGCAATGTATCGCTGGTGTTTTCCCAAATGGTCAGGCCAAGCACATCACCCGGACGAATAACGTCTGAGCCAATTTTACCAGCTTTGGTGAATTTACTATCAAATTCAATCACAGGTGCGACGCTGGTGTATTGAATAACGCGATCGTTAATGGTCACGATAAACGCGTCACCTTTTCGCTGCACCGAGCTTGCAAAGATTTCTCTTTTATTCGGACCGGGCCGCGGAAGGCCACAGGCCTCGATCGCAAATAACAGCACGAAAAGGGCCACAATTCTGGCCCGACTTGATAATGTAAATGACACGGGATTTGCCCCTTGTTGTCAAACTGCCTCTAGTTTTTTCTAACTGTACACAATAATGGGCAAATTTGGCAATAAAAAGGTTGTTTGTTTCTTATTTGATCACGCGCAACTGTTGTTTTGGCGTCGCGTTTTCTTTTTGCAGTGAATCGTAGGGATCCTGTGCTGCCAATACTTGATCAACCACACCACGAATAAGTCGGCGGCGGGATTTGGCAGAATAAAACCCGCCCATGACCTGTGATGTTTCCAAAAGATAATGGCGATAATCGCGATAGGCCCGCGCATCGGGTTTCCAAGGGTCGGCAAAAAATTCCGCCAAAGGCTGCTCGGACACAAATTCCGGCTTGCTATAAACCGACTTACCAAGCGCCTTAATGGGTAGCCCCCGCCAAAGCGCTTGCTGTCCCGCAGTCGAATTTACCGTAACCACTGTGCGGGCGAAATTCATCAACCCGGCTAATTTTCCGCCGCGCACAAAATGCACGCGGTCCTGAACGCCGAATTCCAGGGCTGTATCCATCGTTATCCGGCGCAACGGGAATCGACCGTCTTCAAGCGGATGAGCCTTGATGACAAGATGATGATGCGTTGGCGCACCGCTGGCGAAACCTTCGATGGTTAAACGGATGAATTCGGGCATGGAACACAAAGGCGAATGGAATTGGATCGAACTATCGTGGCCCAACTGCAACAACGCCAGATGATAGACATACCCATCGCGCCGAATGCGCAAACTGGCTGCACGACGTTGCGCTGCGTGGAGCGGAATCGCAAGTAAGCGTCTGAAATGCAGCCGGAATTCTTCGAAAACTGAAATATCCCGATGGGTTTTGTAATTCTTGTAATGCCTGTTTCGAAACAAAATATGGCCATGATAAAGTGCGCCATAAAACGCGTGCTGACGCATGTCGCCCCACCGCGCTGGCGCATCTGGCAGCTCTAGATCGCGGTCTTGAATTTCGGCCTGTATTTCGCCGACTGACATATCGACAAGCCGCGAATGGCCGTTCACTCCGCCGCGTTCATAAGTCACCCAATAGGGCCGCAAATAACCCTCTTCAAAACAGTGTATGGTGATTTTCAATTCGCGAGCGGCCTTGATCGCTTCGGCGTGGATATGGCGGGTGTCGCCATAAAGTACGATATCGGTCACACCCATATCACTTAAAACTTCACGCACCTCGTCTGCCCATTCTTCGGGTTTGCCGATGAACGGCAGAAACGTGTCGTCTTCGCGCCAAAAAGCACGATCGCCTTGGTTGAAACCGAATTTGAAAACCTCGGCGCCAGCATTGCGCAAAACACGCGACAATTGGTAAAAGAACGGCCCGTGTGGGCCTTGTAAGAATAGAAATACCTTGCCTTGGCCTGTCGATTTACCCATGTGCCGCCATCCCAACCCGGGGCGCAAAACTATTGCTATTTGTCGTCAACGCAATTCACCGCTCTACTTGCTTAACTGATCTCTTTGGACCTTAATGATTGATTATGGCTTAAATTCGGCTTTTCGCAAAGCAATAATGCAACGTCACAAAAGTGAAACCACTCTTGCCCTACACGCGCCAGAGGGCTAGGAATTCAATTGGTTTAATTGCGGGATCAAAACCATGTTCACTGGAATAATAACAGATATCGGCGCCGTGCTGGAAACCGAAAAACGCGGTGATTTGCGCGCGCGGATCGGCACCCGTTTTGATGTCGATACCATTGATATCGGCGCGTCGATTGCGTGTGACGGTGTATGCCTAACTGTGATCGCGTTGGGATCTAATCCCAAAGGCTGGTTTGATGTGGAAATTTCCGCTGAAAGCGTTTCCAAAACCAACCTTGATACTTGGACAGCAGGCAAACGCATTAATCTTGAACGCGCCCTAAAAGTTGGTGACGAGCTTGGGGGTCATATCGTATCTGGGCATGTGGACGGCGTTGCCGAAATTATCGCAATGCATAACGAGGGTGATAGCACCCGCGTTACGCTGCGCGCACCTGATGCTTTGGCAAGGTTCGTTGCACCCAAGGGATCTGTCGCACTGAATGGCACTTCACTAACCGTAAATGATGTGGATGGTGCAGATTTTGGCATCAATTTCATCCCGCACACCAAAGACGCAACCACCTGGGGTGATGCAAAAATCGGCGACCGGATCAATCTTGAGATCGACACACTTGCGCGGTATGTCGCCCGCTTGCAAGATTGGGCCTAGTCTGGTTCATTCGTGACTTCTTTTCTGGGCAATAAATTGGTCGGAACCACCCTATGGCCTTCGCCTTTGTGATCCGCTATCTGGTGGCAAACACACCCATTTGACGTAGGCTGAATATGACCGATACCCAAATCTCGCCGATCGAAGACATCATCAATGACGCCCGCAACGGCCGTATGTTCATTCTTGTGGACCATGAAGATCGCGAAAACGAAGGCGATCTGGTGATCCCGGCGCAAATGGCCACACCGGATGCCATCAATTTCATGGCCACGCATGGGCGCGGATTAATCTGCTTAACGCTGACTGACGAGCAGACCGACCGCCTTGGTGTGCCGATGATGTCATCTAGTAATTCATCGCGCCATGAAACGCCGTTTACGATTTCGATCGAGGCGCGCGAAGGCGTGACCACGGGCATTTCTGCCCATGACCGTGCCCATACGGTTTCAGTCGCGATTAATCCCCAAATCAGGCATCAAGACATTGCCACACCCGGCCATGTTTTCCCGCTTCGCGCGCGTGACGGTGGCGTACTGATCCGGGCTGGACATACCGAAGCTGCAGTTGATATTTCGCGCCTTGCCGGGCTTAACCCTTCGGGGGTTATTTGCGAAATCATGAATGACGATGGCACAATGGCACGCCTACCTGACCTGATGAAATTTGCCGAAAAGCACAGCTTGAAAATTGGCACAATCTCGGATTTGATTGCCTATCGCCACCGGTATGACAATCTGGTGCGCGAAACTGAAAAACGCCTGGTGACATCGGCCCACGGTGGCGACTGGACATTGCGGATTTTCACCGATCAAACGGATGGCACCGAACATGTGGCCCTTTCAAAAGGTGATATCACCACGGACGAACCGGTTTTGGTACGCACACACGCGATGAATGTGCTGGAGGATGTGCTGGCGCTTGACCTTGCTCATACCGACAAAATGCCCCGTGCTATGCAAATCGTTGCTGATGAGGGCCGTGGCGTTGTCGTTCTTTTCCGCGAGCCGAGCGCGAAACTGGCAGAAGAAGGTGAAACCTCCCCGCAAACACTGCGCTACACGGGATTGGGCGCGCAGATATTGTCGGCCTTAGGATTAAGCGAGATTGTCTTGCTGACTGACAGCCCAATGCCGACAGTTATTGGCCTTGATGCCTATGGATTGAAAATAACGGGCACCCGCCCTTTGAAGGACGTTTGAACATGGCGATGAGCCAGCCACATTACACCTTGCCTGCCCCAATCATGGCTGAGAAAACCAAGTTGCTGATCGTGATCGCACCTTACTATAAGGACATTGCAGATCAACTTTTGACTGGCGCTCGGGCAGCGATTACTGCGGCCGGAGCAACCCACGAAACGGTCGAAGTTCCTGGCGCACTTGAGGTACCGACGGCGATCCGCCTGGCGTCCAATAGCCGTGAATACGACGGTTTTGTCGCCCTTGGCTGTATCATTCGCGGCGAAACCACCCATTATGATACGGTCTGCAACGACAGTTCGAACGCATTGCAGATGATGGGCTTAAGCGGGCTTTGCATCGGCAATGGCATCCTGACAGTGGAAAACCATGAACAAGCGCGCGTGCGGGCCGAAGCCGATGGCCAAAACAAGGGCGGAGGGGCTGCCGATGCCGCGATGCATTTGATCGCTTTGGCACGAAAGTTTAATCGAAAAACCAAGGGGATCGGGTTCAAGCCTGCCTCGGAAAACATTCTTATGGCAGGCGATACCTAATGAAACCCTCACGCGATGAAAAACGGCAAATGAAATCAGCGTCACGGCTGTATGCGGTGCAGGCATTGTTCCAGATGGAGGCCTCGGACAGCGGCTTGGAGGATGTTCAGGAACAATTTGAAACCCATAGATTTGGCGCCGAAATGGAAGGCGACACCTATGCCGAAGGCAATATCGATTTGTTCCGCGCCTTGCTGTATGGCGCTGTTGAGGGACAAGGCAAGATCGATCAGATGACAGATCGCGCGCTGGTCGCCAAATGGCCGATTGACCGGATTGATCCGACCTTGCGCGCCGTCTTTCGCGCCGCCGGGGCCGAGTTTTTAGCCAATGAAACGCCACCAAAAGTTGTGATCACTGAATTTGTGGACGTGGCCAAAGCCTTTTTCCCAGACGGCAAAGAGTCGAAATTTGTGAATGCTGTGCTGGATCACATGGCGCGCGACGCTAAGCCGGAAGCTTTTGAGTAGATTTTCCGAAGAATTCCTGGCGGTACTCTAGCATTTTTGCGTGATTTTTT
The DNA here is from genome assembly GCA_047622625.1 of Paracoccaceae bacterium. Lineage (GTDB taxonomy): Bacteria > Pseudomonadota > Alphaproteobacteria > Rhodobacterales > Rhodobacteraceae > UBA5972. The sequence goes on from JBLHMX010000004.1 coordinate 15,816, forward strand.
AATTTTATCCTAAAAAACCCTTTATATTTCAATAATTTACGGTTGGTAAGTTAAGCCATTAAACTGGTTTAATAGTTTAATTGAGGGCCAACTCTTTTGATGGCTCACGATCAAAAACCCTCTAGATCAACAACCCCGCGGCCCCCTCAAGGCGCAGCAAAAACACTTTGCTTTCGACACCACCGCTGCCAGAAAAACCGCCCAGAGAATTCGCGCCAAGAACGCGGTGGCAAGGGATCAAAATAGGGATTGGATTTGCGCCACAAGCATTGCCAACTGCTTGGGCCGAGCCTTCAACATAGTCGGCGATTTCGCCGTAAGTCTTTGTAGAACCAAAAGGAATGGACATCATAGATTCCAAAACACCGTGTTGAAATGCGCTGGACGGAAACGACATTTCAACATCGAACATTTTCAACTGTCCATCGAAATATGCCGCCAATTGCGCACCCACATCAGCCAGTAACGCGGTTGCTTCATCGCACAGCCGTATCCCGCCCCATTTCAACCGACTAACGCGACCATCTTCTTCGGTCACGGTTATCCAGCCAAGTGGTGACGGGAATGAAGCGCGGTTCATGTTAGCCCAGCGCCTCGTTACAGCGGGCACAAACGCCTTTATGTTTGTGACTACCAACGTCCGGCAAGATTTTCCAACAACGGCCGCACTTTTCGCCCGATGCGCGTTCAAAAACGACGCCAATACCCTCATATTCGGGCATGCGAAATGCTTCATCAGGGATCGGGTCGTTGGTTAAAACAACCGTAGAAGTAATGCACATATCGGCGAAAGGTACGGATTTGGCCATGGCCAAGACATCTATATCACGGACATGCACAACAGGGGCTGCTTCAAGTGAAGCACCGATCACTTTATCCTGTCGCTGGATTTCAAGCGCGGCCGTGACCACACGACGTACGCGACGGATGGCTTCCCATTTCTGGGCCAGTGGCTCATCGCGCCAATCACCAGGCGTGTCAGGAAAATCGATCAGATGGACAGACGAACCTTCCCCGGGAAAGCGTGTTAACCAGACATCCTCCATCGTGAAAACAAGGATCGGGGCAAGCCAAGTTGTCAGTCGATGAAACAACAAATCGAGCACGGTTTGTGCAGAACGGCGTGTTAAACTGTCGTCCCCATCACAATAAAGCGCGTCTTTGCGAATATCAAAAAACACCGAGGATAAATCGACAGTGCAGAACTGAAACAACGCCTGGAACACGCCCTGAAAATCATAAGACGCATAGCCATCACGCACGACCTTATCCAGTTCGCACATACGGTGTAGAACCCAGCGTTCCAGTTCGGGCATATCCTTAGCATCCACAGCATTGGCCGCATCAAACCCGTTCAGATTGCCCAACATGAACCGCAAAGTATTGCGCAGACGCCGATAGCTATCGGCGACATTTTTAAGGATTTCTGGGCCAATACGTTGGTCGTTAGTGAAATCAACCTGTGCCACCCATAAACGCAGAATATCCGCGCCGTATTGTTGGGTAATTTTGGCCGGCACGATAGTATTTCCAAGGGACTTGGACATTTTCATGCCCTTTTCATCCAGCGTAAACCCGTGTGTTAGAACCGCCTTATAAGGCGCGCGTCCATTGGTGCCACACGATTGTAACAAGGACGAATGGAACCAACCACGATGCTGGTCTGTGCCTTCAAGATAAAGATCAGCGATCCCGTCTGTCGTGCCATCTTCGCGGTCGCGCAGAACAAAGGCATGGGTTGACCCACTGTCAAACCAGACGTCCAGAATGTCATCGACTTTGGTCCATTCGGCCGCATCATAAAGCCCGTCAAGGAAGCGTTCTTTTGCGCCGTCTTCATACCAAGCGTCTGCACCACTTTCGCGGAACGCTGCTGCAATGCGTGCGTTCACGGCCTCGTCGCGCAATATTTCGACTTGGCCGTTGCCCGCGTCTTTGATGAAGCAAGACAGCGGCACGCCCCAGGCGCGCTGACGGCTCATCACCCAATCAGGGCGTGCTTGGATCATCGAATAAAGCCGGTTGCGGCCCGATTGCGGTGTCCAGCTAACGTTGTCGATTTCAGTCAATGCGCGCTGGCGGATCGTTTCGCCGTGCTGATTCATGCCATCGCCAAGCGGCTTATCGATTGCGACAAACCATTGCGGTGTGTTGCGGAAAATGACCGGCGCTTTGGAACGCCAGCTGTGCGGATAGCTGTGTTTAATCCGGCCACGCGCCAGTAGATTGCCAACTTCGACAAGCTTATTGATGACCCGCGTGTTTGCGTCTTTTTCTTTACCCTTGTGATCAAATATCAGGGCACCACCAAAGAATGGCAAATCAGCCCGGAAAGAGCTGTCTTCCATGATGTTATGCGTCATTTTAAGGTTATGCTTTAGCCCGATCACATAGTCATCGGCACCGTGGCTTGGTGCCGTGTGAACAAAGCCCGTGCCAGCGTCTTCAGTAACATGATCGCCGGGCAGCATGGGGACAGGGTAATCCCATTCGCTAGCGCCACCTTCGGCACCTGCAAGCGGGTGGGCGAGCGTAATCGAGGAAAGCTCGTTGGCAGAAACATCGCGTACACGTTCCCAGCCGCTGTCTTCAAGGCGGGCCTTGGCGAAGGTGTCCGCGGCGAGCGTGTCGGCCAGCAAATAAAGATCGCCAACCGCTGCCCAGCATTCGTCCGGTGTCGCGATAACGCGGTAAAGGCCGTAGGAAATGCCCTCGCCGAAACACACGGCGCGGTTCTGTGGGATGGTCCAAGGGGTTGTAGTCCAGATGATGACTTTGGCGTCAAGAAGGTCTGTGAACGTCGATTTTGCACGCTCCTCACCTACAATTGCCACATCAAACTTCACCCAGATCGTATGGCTTTGATGATCGTGATACTCGATCTCGGCCTCTGCCAGCGCGGTCTTTTCGACGGGCGACCACATCACAGGCTTGGAACCGCGATACAATGATCCGTTCATCACGAACTTCATGAATTCTTCGGCGATCACGGCCTCGCTATCAAAATCCATCGTCCGGTACGGGTTGGCCCAATTGCCAGTGATGCCCAGCCGTTTGAACTCGTCGCGCTGGATATCCACCCAGCCTGCTGCAAACTTTCGGCACTCTCCGCGCAATTCGTTGATTGGCACGTCGTCTTTATTTTTGCCCTTGGCACGGTATTGCTCTTCGATCTTCCACTCAATCGGCAGACCGTGACAATCCCACCCGGGCACATAGCGGCTGTCTTTGCCCATCATCTGCTGGGAACGCACAACCATATCTTTCAGCGTCTTGTTCAGCCCATGCCCGATATGCAGATTACCGTTCGCATAGGGTGGGCCGTCATGCAAAACAAAACTCTCGCGGCCTTCTTTTTCGCGTAAGCGATCATAGATGCCAATACGTTCCCAACGGGCAAGCCATTCGGGTTCGCGTTTCGGCAATCCAGCGCGCATCGGAAAATCGGTGACAGGCAGGTTTAGGGTGGTTTTATAGTCAGTTTGGTCAGGGGTATCGGCGCACATGATGTGTCGGCTCCGTATCAGAATTTCAGGTCAGGTAAAGGCGCGGCGCGGTTTTCCATACGCCTGCTCCCGGCAACTTAACGAGTAAGCGCCGGGTTAGTAATTCGCAGAGTAATGCCGAATATACGTCCCATAAGGGGCGTTATAGACCTATGTTTTGACGGCGTCCAGATGGTTAGCTGAGGTCGCTGTCTTGCGCTGCTTTCGTGCCGAACCACCGATCAAGCCACGCCAATCCTGCCAGGGATAGCCCCAGCACCAGGAATGAAAATACCCGCGTTAAGCCAGTCAGGCCGCTGACGTCGATTAAGAACACCTTAGCAACAGTCAACCCAATCCCCACCAACGCGATTTTGCGCAGCAAATTGTTGTGGCGGTAAAACGAATAAAGCAGCAAAGCCGTTGCCGCCAAAAGCATGACAATCGTGTAGGTATAAAGTTCCGGATCAGTCGTGCCCGCAACCGTCAGGTCATTCCCGCGCCACAGGCGGCGGATTTCAAGGCCGACATAAAGCGTGGCAAACCCGATACCAAGCCCGGCAAGGATCGCGCGCAGCCAATTGGGCAGATGCTTGAACCAAGTTGCAACCGACAAAAAGAATGCAGCGGGCAAGCCATAGGCGACCAGCAGGGAGTCAAATACAGGTGGGCCAAATGCCGGGTTCCAGTCTTCCAATAGCGGGTTGAAAACGGTCGCCGCAACCGTGAGCAAAACCAACCCAGGCAACGCATAGAGCACGGCCACAGTGATGCGCCACCAATTCGGCACTTCGTGGTATTTCATCCGCCACAATTGGTTGGCGGCTGACACAAGCCAGACCAAAGCAATCAACGAAACAACGGCGTGGCTATCGTCATGGCCATCCGCGTAGGTTTCGGCCAAGCGATAAATCAAGATTGATATGAACACACCTCCAAGGCTCCAAAACAAACCGTCCGTTATTGCGAATGCCAGTTTGCGCTGACTGGCCTGCAACAAGACGCGCGACGCCCAAAGTAAAAGTAAGGTGGCCGAATAGGTTGCTACGACTTCCCACAAAGACGCGCCCATCGCCCAAAATACACCGGGGTCCAATACCAACCGCCAACCGATGACACCGGCTCCGGCAATCACAAAAACTGAAAGTGCCGGGAGATTATATCGTCGATCAAGCAATGCCGCTCCCAGTGACATAACAGCCAATGCGAGCGTCAAAGCGGCCGAACTGAGCAACAATATCAACGCCAGCGAAATCATAGTTAACGCGGCCAATGTGAAATAAGCAGTCGCCGTTCGATCTTCACCATCTTTACGGGAAAATTGGTTTGCCAGAACCACCATGATGGCCGCCAATCCGATGACTTGATACGCCCAGATATCAACCCCTACTACCTGAGTAGGTGACCAGAACATTTCCAACAATACAGCGATTACCGGCGTGAAAGCAGCCCCGCCAAGTGCCCAAAGATTGCGGTAAGGCGCACCGAGATAGCTGCGCCATGCAGCCAGAATTGTCACAGTCAACGCCGTTGTTAACAGGATCAGCAACGTCCACGGGGCCGGTTCTTCGGCAACTCGCCCTGCGGTCGCTATCCATGCCTGAAAAACCGGACCACTATCAGCAGCCTCAAGCCAAACCAGCACTGGCAAACCAACCACGGGCAAAATCGCCAAATCGCCAAGAGCGCGCGCGCGACGCATCCAAATTGCAGCAATAGTAAACAGCAATAGCAAGACGCAGAAAGATAGCCAAAACCCATTCACTTCATTCAGATAGACCCAAATTGTGCTAATCACCGTGGCTGCGAACACAGCTGCTATCAGGCGGGTTGGAAACCCTGTCGACGTAATATTTTCGGATTTTCGTGTGAAAATCCGAACCATTTCTTCCAACAGCATCATGCCTGTATGTTGCGGAACCAAACGGCGTTCAGGGATCACGGCGCTGGCCAAAGTGACAATCACGCCAAAGGTCAGGAAATGAACACCCTCACCGGCCAAAGCAAAGATATTGGCGGCGGCAGCACAGGTCAGGATCAATCCAAAACCTGAAAGCCACGCCCAGCGCTTGAAGGTATCCACAGCCATCGCAGCCATTGCTATGACTGCGAAATAGTAAAACAACAGACTGGCAGCGCCCGGTTCACCGCCAACAACAAAGGGGGCCAAAGTCGCGCCGAGAATGCCAATGCCAGCCAATAGAGGCACATAGAACCAACCGATAAAGACCGCAAGCGCCCCAACCAAAGCAAGGCCAAACAAAGCGGTTTCCGACGAAACAAGGCCGTAAAGTACGTTTGCAGCCATCGTTGCCGCGAACAGTGATAACAAGCCACCGGCAGCAAATGTCGAGGGCAAATAGGCAAATAAATCGCCGACTTTGTCGCCTCCAAGACGGCGCAGATATTCACCGAACGTGATCAGTAAACCACCCAAAACAAGGGCAGCCAAAACGCGGGCCATTGGCGGCAAGAAGCCGTTTTCAGCGCCGTACTGCACCAAGAAAATGCCAGCCAATCCTAACGAGGCCGCTGCCACCAGATAAAACCAGTTGAACTTCGCCCAGTTAAGTGCAGCCGCGGCGTTGCCCGAATTAAAGATATAACTTTGTTTCAGTATTGCGGGTTCGGTTGGCGCCACAATCCCAGATCGACGCAAGACCTGCGTGTTTTCTGCCACCGACCTTTGCGCGGCATGCTCCCACGGATTGCCTGCTTTTTGGGCGGGTTTGGGTTTTGGCGTCGCTGCAGGCGCTGTTTCTGGCCGTACTTCAGGTGTTGATACTTCCATCGCACTGGATGACTTTTTCAAGTCAGGCGCATCAAATGACTGGCTGGTCGCGCGCGACAATTCACTTTCTAAACGGGTTACCCGTTTTCGCAGACCAAAAAGTGAAATCGCCAGATATATCGAAAACAAGCCTAAGAGTGTAAAAAGGAATTCCAATTTGTCGCTCCAATATCAACATCGCAATTGTGGAAAAGTAATAAAGCACGGAATTTCCGCTGTCCACGTGATACGTTTCTGGTTCATTGTGAGACATATCGTAAAAGGATTTGAATGCTCACGCCCCGTCTAAATATCGCTATTGCTGGATGTGGTATCGGTGGGCTGGCTTTGGCGGCGTTGCTGGCGAAACAAAACCACAGCGTGATCATTTTTGACCAGTTCGAGCAACCCGAACCTGTCGGGTCGGGTTTGGTTATCCAACCTGTCGGACAAGCGGTGCTTGCGGCAACGGGTGCTTTGCAACAGGCGCAATGTTTTGGAAACCCGATCAACCGGTTGAAGGGTCGCACGGCCCCAAACAATCGCCGTGTGCTTGATGTATCTTATGGCAAATATCAGGCCGGGCTCGCCATTCACCGCGCTAGCCTGTTTGAGACTTTGCTATCCGCGGCAAAATCGGCAGGGATCAAGCTTTGTTCAAATGCGCAAGTCATTCAAAGCGACCTAGTTGAGGGCGGTCGAAATCTACAGTTCAAAAACCGGGCAATGGAAGGCCCGTTTGATTTGGTTGTTGATGCGACTGGCGCAAAATCACCATTGTCGCCACTGATAAATCGCAAGCTGCCTTTTGGTGCCCTGTGGGCGACAGTGGACTGGCCGCATGAAACCAAGCTGCCTAAAAACCACCTGACCCAAAAATATCGGGCAGCGTCTATCATGGCAGGCGTTCTGCCGATTGGAACTTTGCCCAATGACACCAACCCAAAGGCCGCGATCTTTTGGTCTTTGCCGAACGCAGATTTTCCTGCATGGCGGGCCGCGCCGCTAAACGAATGGAAAAATGCAGCGCAGGCCCACTGGCTAGAGTTTGCGCCATTTCTTGACCAGATCAGGCAACATGATGATTTCACAATGGCGACTTACAGTCATGGCACCTTGAGAATCCCAATTGGCAATCGATTGGTCCATATCGGCGATGCTGCGCACACCGCCAGCCCGCAACTTGGACAGGGCGCAAATATGGCATTGTTAGATGCTTATGCACTGGCCTTGGCAATCGAGGCGCAACCCCTACCTGCCGCCCTTGAAACCTATCGTCGAGCGCGGCGTAATCACACCGCTGTCTATCAGGCGGCAAGTTTTCTGTTCACGCCGCTCTATCAATCAGACAACAAGTTCGTGCCATTTTTACGCGATCACGTCCTTGCGCCTTTGACATTTATTCCGCCAATGCCAGCACTGCTAGCACGGCTGATCAGCGGTGATATTGTGCCGCCTATCCAAGGCGGTTTACCCGCGCACGAATAACCCTGTTAGCGCATTTTTTACCAACGTAGTGACTTTTGGCTTGGCCTTGGTGCGAAATGGCATGGGTCGACAAACTTCGATTGCGGCGACGCCGACCCGCGCAGTTAAAGCGCCGTTAACCACGCCTTCACCAAACCGACGTGAAATTTTGGAAACCAGCCCACCGCCCAGAATTGATCCAATCAGATCATCGCCAACTGCGACCGCACCCGTTGCCACCAAATGCAACATCACGGTTTTTAACAGACGCCAAGACCCAAAAGTTCCGGCGCGACCGCCATAGATTTCGGCAACCCGCCGAACCATGCGCAGGTTTGCCACCAATGCAACAACCACATCGGCCAAGGCCAACGGCACAATCGCAGTCACTGTTGCAACTTGCCGCGCTGCCGCTTCGACCTCGCGGGTTGCGGCCATGTCAAGCGGCGTCATCAATTCGCGCTCGACCGCTGCAAGTAAACCATCACCGTCCAGAACTTCGGCCTCGACCTCAGCCAGGTTATCAATTGCCCAACGTAATTCCGCCCTACCACGATAAAACCTAACCAATTGGCTCGTTGATTTCCGAGCGGCAGCCAGATCACCGGATGCATGGCTTGTTTCAACTGATTGGCGCAATTCGTCAACGCGCCGCAGGCGCGCGAATGACAGCCATTCACGCAAAGCAAGACCAAGCCCCGCCGTGACAAACCCCGCGATGACAACCAAAACTGCGCGGCCCAGCCAGATATTTCGGGCAAACATTTCAAACACAAAATCCCATGCAGTGATTGATATAACCGCCGCAAGCAAAGACAAAAAAGTCACCCAAAAAAGCCGCCACAAAACCGATGGCCGACCAGATGCTAAAACGGCCAGCGTTTGCAATGCCTGACCTTTTGGAGGCTCGATTTCCAACTCTGGCACCGCTGGCGCGTTCGCAGGAGAGATCGTTGGGACATCATCCAACTCAATCACCACAGGTTTATTTTTTACCGTCATCGCAACTTATCCCCGAATAGAAATTCGGCCGCTTTATCAAGCCGAATATGAGGTGGCCCCTGCCCCGGTTTCAATTGCAAAACAGACGGTTGAAACCGCATCACCTGAAAATCTGCATCTAACCATTCACTGGCCCCAAGACGTGAAGGGGCCAATATTTGCGCCGGATCATCCGGCAGCTCGCCGGGATACATAGCCGCCATATTACCGGTTTCCGCAAGAACACCCTGCACACACGCTAGTTTTCGGTTTTTGTGGGTGATTTCACTTTCCACAGTCGCGCGCAGGCTGGCGATAGACATTGCAGCGGTGCCCGCCCCTGCATAATTGGCGCGATCACGAGCTTGGCGCAAAAGGGCCTCGATCAACGCGGTCAGTTGTGGGTGTTGGCTGTGGTGAAGATGGTCAGCTTTGGTTGCGGCAAACAAAATGCGTTCGATACGTTTGCCTGTTAAAAACGAAAGCCAAGAATTGCGCCCGGGGCGAAAAGCGGCAAGGATATCTGCCATCGCGTTACGCAAATCTTCCACAGCAGGCGGGCCGGAATGAACTGCGCCTAGAGCATCGACCAACACGATCTGGCGATCAATGCGCGAAAAGTGGTCCCGAAAAAAAGGTTTAACGATATGGGATTTATAGGCCTCAAAGCGCCGCTCCATTTCGCGCCAAAGTGAACCGCGCGAATTTTTAGCAGGTTTGTTAAGTGGGGCAAATGTTAATGCAGGAGAACCTTCAAGAGCACCAGGCATCAAAAACCGCCCTGGTGAGCAGGCAGAAAATCCTGCGGCGCGCGCGGCCGCCAAATAGTTTGTGAATGTCCGGGCCAGTGTTTGTGCATCAGCTTCGACAAACGAACCACTTGCATCAGTGGCCGCAACCAGCGTGTTCCATTCAGCCGCGTGGTCTTTGCGCCCGCCACTTGCGGCAAGTGCAAGCGCATTAGCAGACCACTGGCTGTAAGATTGTGTCATCAATGGCAGATCCAGCAGCCATTCGCCGGGGTAATCAACGATATCAAGGTGGATGGTGCGCACACCTGATAGTCCGGACAAAAGCCCGGTTGGTTGTACCTTAATAGACAGGCGCAATTGGCTGACGGATCTTGTTGATTGCGGCCAAGTTGGTTCAGGCCCGGTCAACGCCGCTAGATGTTTTTCATATTCGAAACGGGCGATTGTATCGTCGGGTTGTGGTTGCAGATAAACCGACTTGATGGCACCAGAAGAGGCTGCCAACAATTGCGGCATTCGCCCGCGGTCCAACAAGTTGGCGACCAAAGAAGTGATAAAAACAGTTTTCCCCGCCCGTGAAAGGCCGGTCACACCAAGGCGGATCACAGGTTCAAACATAGCACCCTTGGCACGCACGCCCGTATCTTCGATACTGCGCGCAATATTATCGGCGATCTCTACCAATCTCAAATTCGTATTCCTTTACCTGACCGCTTCATAGTTAGGCTTTATTTGGTGAAATGGTAGAGGGGAAGGCCGTTCCGTTGTATGAAGTCTTTGTTTGAACCCAACCGCCACGAAGTTCGGCCTTGGGGATTGGCAATGCGAACCCCACCCTGTATCGCAAGGCTATGCACAGATATGCCCTAAAAATTGAATACCACGGCGCGCCATTTTGTGGCTGGCAACGCCAAGATGATCATCCAAGCGTGCAGGGTTTGATCGAAGCCGCTTTGCGAAAACTGGAAATGGATGTTCCCAGTATTGCAGCTGCAGGGCGCACAGATACGGGCGTTCATGCAACGGCCCAGGTGGCCCATTGTGAAATGGGCAGCGAATGGGAGCCATTTCGTTTGTCTGAAGCATTAAATTTCCATCTTAAACCCGCACCCGTTGCCATTTTGGAGGCCGCTGTCGCACCTGAGGGTTTTCACGCAAGGTTTTCGGCCACAGCGCGGCATTATGTTTTTCGATTACAATCACGCCGGGCGCCGCTGACCCATGACAAAGGGCTGGTTTGGCAAGTCAAGCATCCCCTTGATATTGCAGCGATGCGAAACGGTGCTGCGCATTTGATTGGTAAGCATGATTTCACGACGTTCCGATCTGTGCAATGTCAGGCGCTGTCGCCGGTTAAGACACTGGACGAAATTAAAATCACAGCCTGCGAAACTCCTTATGGTGTTGAATATCGCTTTGATATCAAAGCCCGGTCATTTTTGCACAACCAGGTCCGCAGCATTGTAGGCTCGCTTGAACATGTCGGGCGCGGCTCGTGGCAGCCAATCCAGATGAAAACTGCGTTAGAGGCGCAAGATCGCGCTGCCTGTGGCACAGTTTGCCCACCCCACGGCCTGTATTTGGCGGGGGTTACCTATCCCATTAATCCGTTTTCTGGATCATAGGAAAACTGCCAACAACGCAGTGTTGATCGTTCAAAAACAAGGCTGCGGCGGCAATCAGCCCTTGCGTTAACATTTCTTTTGCAATCCGTTGACCAGCCGCCAGTGCTTGTACGGTTTCGTCACATGTCAATATTCCGACTTCGACCGTTACTAATCGTGATCCCAAGTCACTGTCGGGCTGCAATTCGTTTGCTGGTTGGCGTGATATTGATTTGTGGCCGGGCAAATCCACAGCGTTGGAAATCAAAGTTGCCGCCACATCGGCAGCGGCTGCATCATTGGCAAGCACTGTGACAGTGTCAGCAATGCCCATGGAATGGCTGCGCCCCTGCCAACCCGAGCTGGCCAACCCGCGCGGGGATTGATCCGCCGATAAGGTGACTTGCCCAAACGTCGGTATAAGCGCCGCAATTTCGTGGCCGCCTTTCAGATACACCGCGATATCACCGCCGTTATTTACATAAGCCTTGTCGATTTCTAAGCCTGCGGTCATTGCCTGACAAACCTCATCTGCCACAGAACCGGCTACGGCTGCCATAGGCGTTACGAATTGATCGAACGGTGCGACAGCATCGGCCATGCGATTGGCAACATTGCCAGAAAATTGATTGCCGGCCAAAGGTAAACGCAATTGCGCCAGTTCTTTGACAAGCTCGTCCAAAACGGTTTGAAATCGCACTTCTGCCTGCTCAAGGGCCGCCTGCCAATCCCGCCCCCAAGCCTGAACTATCAGATCAATCGGACCGTGGTGCAAATGCAAGCGCTGTGGATCCAACATGTGCGATTGCGGGCCTTGCATGTCAGTTGCGATCCCACGGGGTGCCGTCATTTTCAGGCGCAATGGCACGCGCAGTTTTGCTATACTCACCGCCGTTTTCCAAAATATCTGTAACTTCACGAATGGCGCCGATATGGCCACCAAGGCGGCTGAATTCTGCACGCGACATGGTAAATTCAAGCGGCGCAACTAGCGCTGGCGTTGGCACATAGCCAAACGCGCCCAGCGGCACTGTTGTCACATCGACCATCAGCGTGATCCCACCACCGGGCCAAACATAAACGGGCGCACCTCCACATGTGACCCTGGTTTGGCTGTTTTGTATCGAACGCGTTAATTTGACCGGATTTTGTGTAACACCTGCGCGTAATGACCCACCGGCCCCGGCCATAAACAAAACCGTGCAAAGCGCTGGTTCGCAATTTTCTTCGATCAAGTTAACTGAATGTTTTAGCGCTTGGGGTAAGTCCATTTTAACGGGCTGAAGTTCCGCATCCAGTTCATAATAGGCAAACTGCTCGCCTGTCGTTGACACCATCATCATCCGCAATCCAGACCGCGCGCCTTTGTGTGCGTTCCAGGACCCCAAAATGGCAAGCGGGTCAGAAATATTCGTGCCGCCCCAACCAAGACCAGGTTCTGCGACTTGAAAGTATCGCCCAGGGGTGGAACGCCTCCCAAGTATTTTGATGCCAGAACTTTCCCAACCCAACACTTTTCCAGCCTGATGTTCACTAACAACGCCAGTAATGTGGTCGTCAACCACCACAACTTCGTCAACAAGCCCATGCCATTGGCTGGCGAACATTCCGATGGTTGCCGAACCACAGCCAACCCGCATTTTTTGTTCTTGTTGCCCATCGACTATGGGCGGTTTTCCAGCCTGAGCAACAACTGTAGAGCCGCCTTCGATCGCCAGTTCAACAGCCTCGCGGTTACACAAACGCATCAGGGTGTCGCAAGTTGTGCGCCCCTCGGATTTTGAGCCGCCAGTTAGATGATCCACACCGCCCAGCGAAAGCATCTGACTGCCATATTCTCCAGTCGTGACATGGCCAACAGCCTCATTATTGGATCTGACAATGGCACCTTCAAGCCCCAGATGCCGATCCGTATCTATTTTGATTTTCGCGCCACAATAAGAATAAATCGCCTCGGTCACGACGGTAACCATGTCGATGCCCTTGATCTGTTGCGAAACGATGAAGGGGGCAGGTTTGTAATCCGGATACGTTGTTCCCGCCCCAATCGCGGTAACAAAACCCTGTGCTTCCCTTTCGATCTTGTCGTCCCAGTTTGCAGCAAGGAAGGGTTGTATTTGATCACCTGCAGCCATCCTAGCGTCCAGGATTGTCAGCGGATCAACGCGAATGATCTGGCCATTTGCATTGGCATAGCGATCACAAGCACCTGCACGACCCTCGGCGACGTAACACATGACCGGGCACGCATCGCAGCGGATTTTTTCGACCTGTTCAGCCATTTTCCGCGGCCTTAATCGCCGCCAACACCCGGTAAGGCAGCGCCGGAACTTGTGTAATTCGCGCGCCAGAGGCATCACGGATAGCGTTCAAGATTGCCGGAACAGTCGGGATCAGTACGTGTTCGCCAAGACCACGTGCGCCAAATGGGCCTTCAGGTTCCGGTTTTTCGATGAAAATACTGGTGATTTCGGGCATATCGCCAATTGTCGGGATCAAATAATCATGCAGATTTTCGGTGCGTCCCGGAATGTATTCTTCCATCAACGCCATGCCCAGACCTTGGGCCACACCGCCCTCGACTTGTCCTTCGGCCAGCATTGGGTTGATTGTTCGCCCCAAATCATGCGCGGCGATCAACCGGAGAACCTTGACGGTGCCAAGCCGCAAATCAACCGACACTTCGGCCATTTGCGCCCCAAATCCGTACACCGCGTACGGGCTGCCCTGACCGTTTTTATCCAAGGGCGTAGTTGGTGGATCATAGGTTTCTTCAACCGAAACCGCATACCCAAACCGATCTAAGGGCATTGTCAAGATGGCCGCCCGCCAATCGGCCGTTTGGGTGTTTGACAAGCGGTCCAACTTGGCCCGAAGCGCTTTGCCAGCAGCCAACGCAGCGCGACCAGTTACAAACGTTTGGCGCGATGCCGAGGTTTTACCGCAATCAGGTGTTAGGGCCGTGTCCGGGCCGATAAGAGCGATTTCACCGAATGGCAATTCGGCCGCATCAGCAAATATCTGGGCGATAACAGTGTTCGACCCTTGGCCAATATCCGTGGCACCTTGATGCAGAACAACCGTGCCATCCGGTAAGATACCTGCTCGAATAGTTGAAGGATTAGGCAGTCCAGTATTTCCACACCCATACCAGCAGGATGCAATTCCAATACCGTGTTTCAGCCTGTCATTATTTGCATTCCACGCTTTAGCGTCGTTTTTTGCCTTGTCCCAATGGTACTGCAGTGCCTGCAAGCATTCACCAATGCCAGTTGACCGGATGACTTGCCCAAACGTGGCTTTGTCGCCATCGCGAAAGGCATTTGTCTGACGAAATTTCAAGCGATCAATGCCCGCCGCCAAGGCAAGATCGTCATATAAGATTTCTTGGGCAATCGCGGCTTGTGGCACGCCAAAACCGCGAAACGCACCCGATATTGGGCCGTTCGTATGCACCGCGCGCGCAAGCGCATCGTAATTTGGCGTTCTGTACGGCCCGGAAGCATGCACCGGGACACGCCCGGCAACTGTCGGGCCCCAACTGGCTTATGCGCCTGTATTAAAGTCACCGCGATAGTGCAATGCAGTGATGTTGCCACTGGCATCACACCCAGCCTTGGCCGTGGCTGATGATGGATGGCGCTTGGTGGTCGACATCATAGATTCACCCCGCGAAAATACCATTTTGCACGGCTGCCCGGTAGCCAAAGTCGCAAGGCCAATAAGTGGTTGCAAAGAGATATCAAGTTTCGAGCCAAATCCGCCACCAGTCGCTGACGGAATAATCCGCACACGATCAACCGGCAGACCTAAAATTTTGGCGGTTTCAATCTGATTCATTACGGGGGCTTGCGTACAGGCTTGAATGACCAAAGTTTCACCTTCCATCCAAGCGACGCCTGCCTCGGGCTCAATATAGGCGTGTTCAACGTAGGCGGTTCTGACCGTGACATCTGCCGTGAAATCGGCGGTCTTTAACGCTTGGATTGTGTTCCCACATCGCACAACACCGGACGTCAGAATGTTTTTTGAACGTGTCGGGTGAAGTTGCGGTGCTGTTTCGCTGACCGCTTCTGCGGTATCCAACACATGCGGCAACACCTGCCATTCTACCGGAAATGTTCCGAGATCAAGCGCATGGACAGCTTCAGGTTCGCCCACTACCAATGCCACCGCTTCGCCACGCAATCGCGCTGTATGTTCAGCAAGCGCCGGTTGATCGGCGAAAGGTGGGATCGTGCCAAAACAATTTTCGCCTTGGATATCCTTGGCGGTTAAAACAGCAACAATACCTGATTGCGCAGTTCGCCAGCCATCCAGATCACCGAAAATGAATTTCGCATGATAATGCGGTGATCGGACAGCGCGCACCAAAAGGCAGTTATCCGGTGTATTGTCGGCACCAAACATTTCGCGTCCATCGACTTTTGCGACCCCATCCAGACGAATTACCGATTTTCCGATGGAGCCACCGGGCGGTGTAGTGACAGATTCTGGTAACGGATCATTCGCATGCAAAACAGCCTGAATGATTTTAGAATAACCGGTGCAGCGGCACAAAACGCCACTAAGGGCGTCTTGGACTTGTTGCAAACTTGGATGCGGACTACGGGCAAGCAACGCCGATGCAGCTATCAACATTCCGGGCGTGCAAATGCCACATTGGGCAGCCCCATAGGTCAAAAACGCCTGCTGCAAGTGTTCGCTGCCCGTTACTGGCAGGCCCTCGACAGTGATGATTTTCGCGCCCTCAACCTGCGCCACCGTCGTCAAACACGAACAGATCGGCGTGCCATTCACCAGAACCGTACAAGCGCCGCAATCACCCGCGTCGCAACCCACTTTGGTGCCGGTCAAGCCAAGGTTGTCGCGCAATGCCTCGCTTAGGCGGCGTTCCGGGGGGGCACTGTGTTGCGCGGTTTCGCCGTTCACGTTTAGGGTGCTCATGAAGCCGCCTGTTCAATTGCTTGAGTGACCAATTCAACAACTGCCAAAGTTCGATAACTTGCATCCGCGCGCATGTCATCAATCGGATCAAGCGTTTCGGCTATATCGGCCTTAAGTTCAGCCTGCCAATCATCGGGACTGTGCGGCGACTTCTGTAACAACG
>JBLHMX010000005.1:0-31716 GCA_047622625.1 Paracoccaceae bacterium
ATACCGCCAAAGCGGGTTTCAAAATTCAGGAGAGAAGATCAGTAGTAGATTCGCTGAAGCGGACCGGCTAGAAGCCGGTGGTTTCAATCCATTAGGTGGAAAATAAAATGGTACGTCCCGCTCAAATTGTCCAAGGAATTGTCTCGGCAATCTTACTGTTTCTTGGCCTCAGATACATGATCACACCGGATGCCGTGCATTCGATTACCAATCTCACCGCTGACAACGGCTTTGGCCAATCTAACATCCGTGCAATGGGGGCGCCGCTAATCATGCTTGCCATAGTTGGTGCAATAGGCGCAGTTAAGGCCGAATTTGCGTTTTCGGTGCCGCTACCAGTGTACTTTCTAGCCCTTATTGTTACGCGTATTGTAACGCTAGCAATTGACGGATCTTCGCCTGGTGTCATTAAAGCATTGATCATCGCAATTGTATTTTTCGCTGCAACGGAATTTTCGGCTCAGGTCTTTAAAAAGGCAGGAAGAAAGAAAGCCGTAACTGAGTAGCTTTTGCAATTTTCAATGATTGGGCGGCTGGAATCGGCCGCCCGATTTATATCTACATCAGCCGCGCCACCGCAGCTTTTGCTGTTCTGTACGCCGATTCTAAATCAATTCCCACAACTCGCTTATCTCGAACCACGGCACGTCCCTCAACAAAAACGTCGCGAGCAGTGAAGGGGCCGCATAAAACCAACGCGGCGACAGGGTCCCAAGCGCCCGCTGCCTCAAGCCCTGAAACGTCCCAAATTGCCAAATCGGCGCGCTTGCCGATTTCCAAAGAACCGCAATCTGGACGGTTTAGAACCGCTGCGCCGCCAAGTGTTGCAATTTCCAACGCCTCACGCGCGCTCATCGCATCGGCACCATTTTGGACGCGTTGCAGCAACATCAATTGACGGGCTTCCGACAATAAATGTGCCGCGTCGTTTGAGGCCGACCCATCGACCCCAAGCCCAACATTCACACCTCGGTCCCGCATCATGCGCACGGGTGCGATCCCTGACCCAAGCCGGCAGTTTGAACACGGGCAATGGGCAACACCAGTATTGGTGCGTGCAAACAAATCAATCTCATCGCCGCTTAGCTTCACGCAATGGGCGTGCCAGACATCATCACCAACCCACCCTAAATCTTCGGCATACCGGCCAGGAAGACAGCCGAATTTTTCAATCGAATACGCGATGTCTTCGTCGTTTTCAGCTAGATGCGTATGCAACATCACGCCTTTGTCCCGCGCCAGTATTGCCGAGTCCCGCATCAGATCGCGACTTACGGAAAACGGCGAACAGGGGGCCAGCCCAACACGCAACATCGACCCGTCGCTGGCGTCATGGAATTTGTCGATTACCCGAATGGAATCCCGCAAAATATCGGCCTCGGCCTCCACAAGGCTATCAGGCGGCAACCCGCCATCACTTTCGCCAATGCTCATCGAGCCACGGGTCGGATGGAACCGCAAACCAATATCTGCTGCTGCCGCAATCGTGTCATCCAGCGTCACGCCATTGGGGAATAAATATAGATGATCAGAAGACGTCGTGCAGCCCGACAAGGCCAATTCCGCAAGACCGATCTGTGCTGAAAGATACATGTCATGCGGGTTCATCGCAGACCAAATTGGATAAAGCGTCTGCAGCCACCCAAACAACAGCGCGTCCTGCCCGCCGGGCACAGCACGTGTCAGGGTTTGATAAAGATGATGATGCGTGTTGACCAGCCCGGGCGTCACCACACATCCACCTGCGTCTACGACTGTATCAGCGGTGGCAGGCAGATTTTCACCCACAGCCACGATCACACCATCCCTGGCAAACAAACCGCCAGATGTAATCTCGTGTCGGTCAGGGTTCATCGTGACCAGGACTTGGGCGTTTTTGACCAACAAGGTGGACATAAGCGATCCCTTTTCGGACGGTATAGGTAAAAAGATATGCATCACCGATACCGCACCAATGACGGCAACGCATTCAAAAAGATCTATAAGGTCCTTCAGCTCACACCTTAGCAAAGGTAATAGGCCGCCCCATTATTTTCCTATCTGGCTTTTTGGAACAAGGGGGCATAAATAACACCTGTTGAACGTAAATCAGCATCGCCACCGAAGATGCGCCCAAACCCTTCGCAGGAAAGAACATAAATGGCTAACCACCTGTATCAATCCGATTTGCCCGACGATTTGGATCTTGGCACAATCGTTGCCATTGATTGCGAAACTATGGGCCTGCATCCGCATCGGGATCGCCTATGCCTTGTGCAATTGTCATCAGGCGATGGTGACGGTCATTTGGTGCAAATCAGTCAGGATCAGACTGAGGCGCCCAACCTTATACGTATGCTGGCTGATCCTAACGTCTTGAAACTATTTCATTTCGGCCGCTTTGATATCGCAGTCATGTTGCACCGATTTGGTGTAGTGACGGCGCCAGTTTACTGCACAAAGATCGCCAGCAAGCTGGTGCGCACTTACACCGACCGACACGGTCTTAAAAACCTGCTGCAAGAAATGCTGGGCATCGACATTTCCAAGCAGCAACAAAGCAGCGATTGGGGTGCGGCCAACCTTAGCAAAGCGCAGATCACTTATGCCGCATCCGATGTTTTGTATCTACACCGCCTAAAAGAAAAGTTGGATGTAATGTTAACCCGCGAAAACCGTATGGAAACTGCGCAGGCATGTTACAACTTTTTACCCCACCGAGCCGCCTTGGATTTGGCGGGTTGGCCTGAAATTGACATATTCTCCCACTAAAAGCTGGCTATGAACCAAAAACCTACAAAAACTGACGCTCTTACAATTGGTCGCCGCGTTATCGCCCGTGAAACGCAAGCACTAGACTTGCTTGGTTCAAGCCTGAATGGCGACTTCGAAAAGGCCGTTTCGCTTTTGCTGAACGCCAAAGGCCGTGTGATCGTTTGCGGCATGGGTAAGTCCGGTCATATTGCCCGCAAGATCGCTGCGACTTTTGCGTCAACTGGTACACCTGCACATTTCCTGCATCCAGCCGAAGCCAGTCACGGTGACCTTGGCATGATGGCACGCGGCGATGTGGCGCTTGTTCTATCAAATTCAGGTGAAACGCCCGAACTGTCAGACGTCATTGCCTATACTCGACGATTTGAAATTCCAATGATCGGCGTCGCCGGACGTGCGGGTTCAACGCTTCTTAATCATGCTGACGTGGCAATTTTGTTACCCGACGCGAAAGAAGCCTGTGACAAAGGCATCGTGCCTACAACATCGACCACGATGACTCTGGCGCTTGGCGATGCAATCGCCATTGCTTTGATGGAATTGCGCCACTTCACCCCAGAAAATTTTCGTGATTTTCATCCCGGCGGGAAGCTTGGGGCGCAACTTTCCAAAGTTTCTGACCTGATGCACCAGGGTGAAAAACTGCCGATTATTTCGGCGGACACCCTCATGAGCGAGGCTTTGCTGGCAATCAGTCAAAAGGGGTTTGGTGTCGCTGGCATTGCAGAAAACAACCAATTGATCGGTGTCATAACCGACGGGGATTTGCGCCGACATATGGACGGTCTGCTGGAAAAGCGTGCCAGCGATGTCATGACCAAGAACCCTCAGACGGTCGCGCCTAATATTCTGGCCGAGAAGGCGTTGGCCATCATGAACGCCCGAAAAATTACCACTTTGTTTGTTAGTGATCCTTTGAACGGCAATCAGCTATGTGGGATATTGCATATCCATGACTGTCTTCGCGCAGGAATTGGCTGAATGGTCGCGCGCAGCCTGAGCACCCACTCTAGAATTGTTGCCTGGACGAAAATAGTCCTGCCTTTGGCAGCCTTGGCAATTCTTTCGTCATTGTTTTTGTTTTCCAAAACAAATGACCCTGGCAAAGGTGTGCGGCTGTTTGATGGCGATTTGGCTGAATTCGCAAGCAAAGAACGCATCACTGGCCCTAGATTTGCTGGAATGACACCATCAGGTGTGGCAATTCAGATTTCTGCCCGCGAGGCCAGCCCGCGCAGTACAGGTGGGCCCGCTTTTGACGCTTTTGACCTCAATGCGCGAATTGAACTGCTGGATAGATCATTTGTCGATGTAGTCGCCCAGCAAGGATCGATTGATTCACTTAATCAACTGGCAGAATTGACTGGCGGCATAACTCTAATCACTTCGGATGGTTACGTCGCAAAAACATTTGGACTTTCAATTTCATTAGACAAACTGGATATTTCTAGCCAAGGCGAAATTACTGCTATCGGCCCCATTGGCGACGTGTCAGCAGGAAGTATGCAGCTGCAATTATCAGACCAGTATGACACAAGTGAACAACAAGGCTATGATCTGGTATTCAAAAATGGAATAAAACTGATATATAGACCTTAATCAGTTGGGCAAACGGCGTACGAATGAAAAATTTGGTTAATATTTTGGCAATTGCGGGCGTCGTTCTGTCTACATCCCTTATTGCGGCTTTTGGTCAGGCCGCGCTTGTACCGTTCGGCCAAGCGGGTCACGATACGACGCAAGCCGTTGAAATCGTTGCTGATAGCTTCACTGTCAACCAAAACCGCGGATCAGCAGAATTCGTTGGAAACGTGGTAGTTGGTCAGGGTGATTTGCGTCTTTCAGCTGGCAAGATCGAAGTTGAGTATGCGACCGCCAGTAATGATGATGGGCGGCTAATTGGGCGGCTAATTGCATCAGGTGGAATTACACTGGTCAGCAATGGCCAAGCAGCCGAGGCAGAAACAGCGACTTATTCTATTGATGTTGGAACAATTGTTCTGGAAGGAAACGTGTTGATCACCCAAGGGGCAAACGCATTGGCAGGTCAGAAAATCACGATCAGCCTGACGGATGGGTCGGCCAAAGTGGAAGGCCGCGTTAAAACAATTTTCCAAACAGGTGTGTCGGAATGACCGATGCGCCCAACTTAAAATTGGCAGATTCACACGGCGGGCTTCGGGTCGAGAACCTTGGTAAAAGCTATAAACGCCGGCGCATTATTCATGATGTATCGATCGAACTGAACCGCGGTGAAGTTGTTGCGCTTTTGGGGCCAAACGGAGCGGGCAAAACAACTTGCTTTTATGCAATCGCTGGCTTGGTTACACCTGAAACTGGCAGTGTTACAATCGATGGGCAAGACGCCACGCTGTTGCCAATGTACCGGCGTGCCAGGCTTGGCATTGGCTATCTCCCTCAGGAAGCATCGATCTTTCGCGGTCTTTCAGTCGAAGACAACATCAGCTCAATTCTTGAACTGCGGGTTCCCGATCGCAAAAAGCGTCGCGAACAACTTGAAGAATTGTTAGGTGAATTTTCAATCGAACATTTGCGCCGCGCTTCGGCTGTTACATTATCTGGTGGTGAACGCCGTCGGGTAGAAATCGCTCGTTGTCTGGCCAGTAATCCAAAATACGTGTTGCTGGACGAGCCTTTTGCCGGAGTTGACCCAATTGCGGTTGCAGATATCCGCAAGCTTGTCGCCCAACTTAAAGATCGCGGCATCGGCGTTTTGATTACCGATCACAACGTGCGTGAAACACTTGGCATTGTTGATCGGGCTTATATTCTGCACGAAGGGCGCGTTTTAATGAGCGGGACCGCCGAAGAAGTTGTGCAAGACGAAAACGTTCGACGGGTGTATCTTGGCCAAAACTTCCGCATTATGTAGGGGTCGCAATTGGCTTTGAAGCCTGGGCTGCGCGTCAGTCAGACCCAAAAACTTTCGCTGACGCCTTCTTTGCGGCAATCCCTTGAAATTTTAGGCATGTCCACAACCGAGCTGCAAACGGTGATCGCTGAAGCGCTTGAACAAAACCCACTTTTGGAAATCGAGTCTGACCACAGATCAACGGGCCAAGGCAGCTATCAATTTGCAACTGATACGGTTGCCCAAAATCAATCGATTTCAGATGTGTTGTCACAGCAAATTCACTTAAGAAACGCGCCAAAACCGGTGCGTCAACTTGCGCTGTATTTGGCGGCCGATTTAGACGAACACGGGTTCATTGCCGACAGTGATCAAGAAATCGCTGCCGAACACAACATTGACCGCGAGCTTGTACAATTGGCGATAACGCTGCTGCAAGAATGCGACCCAATTGGCGTTGGTGCCAGGAGCCTGAAAGAGTGCCTTGATCTGCAACTTATCGCTAAAGGAGAGGACGCTCAAAACCGTCAAGTAATCGTTGAAAACCTGACAGATTTTGCAAACTTCGACTGGGGCAACTTAAAACGAAAGTCTGGTATGAAGCTGCCAGAGCTAAAACGGTTGTCGTTAATACTAAAGTCTTTAAACCCCTTTCCACTCCACACTATTGCCCCAGCAATCGCCCAAACAATCCGGCCTGATGTGCAAGTCAACCGTCTGACCGAAGGCGGTTTCGCAGTGGAACTTATTCGTTCTGTATTTCCTACGTTGAAAGTAGATCAGCAACTGTTTGATGCCTCTGTTCGCGACGATCCAACTTCGGCTGAATATCTGAAAACGAATATGGGTCAGGCCCAATCATTAATGCGTGCGCTTAAGGCGCGTTCGGCAACAGTCCTGCGGATCAACCATAAAATTGTTGAAATCCAGCACCAATTTTTTGTAGACGGTCCAAATTTATTGCGGCCTATGACCCAAGTTGATGCAGCGGCTATTCTAAATATCCATCCGTCCACATTGACCCGTTCAATTGCCAATAAGTACCTGACATGTGACTACGGTACCTTCCCCTTAAAGTTCTTCTTTTCGCATCCCATCAATTCTTTAAACGCCGATCCTGCAAGCGCGGTTTACGTGGTGCAACAAGAATTAAAACGGATGGTTAGCGTGGAATCCAACACGAAAATTTTGTCTGATGAGCGGATTACCGCAATTCTTCGCGACAGCGGTGTTGACATCGCACGCCGTACTGTAGCCAAATATAGACAATGCCTGAACATACCGAATTCCGCTCAGCGTCGCAGATCAAAGAACTCTCTTTGACCGCTGCGCAGCGCGTTTCGTTATACAGAGCCCATCAATGGGCCGTGGCAGTGACTGGCGAAATGGCCAGATTTTCAATAAACATAAAGGAGAGATGATGCGTTATCAGGTTAGTGGTATTCATATCGATGTTGGCGATGCGTTACGGCAGCATGTGGAAACTGAACTTGGCGAGATCGTTGCCAAATACGCGGGTCGACCGACCGAAGCGACCGCGACATTTTCAAAGGACTCAACTGAATTTGTTTGCGAAGCGACAATACATCTGTCAACCGGACTAACCACCCAAGCCAAATCACATGCCTTTGATATATATGAATGTTTTGACAAATGTTCCGAGAAAATTGACAAACAGATGCGCCGATATAAACGCCGCTTGAAAGACCACCATCGCGACCGTGAAAACCCTGTTGAATCTTTGCTGGCATCGTCCTATATCCTCGCCGGATCAGACAATGAATCTGAGGAACTTGAGCCCGAAACCCTTCAGCCGATTATCGTCGCCGAAATGAAGACCAAGATAAAATCTTTGTCAGTCGGTGAAGCGGTGATGCAGATGGAGCTTGATAACGCGCCGGTCCTTGTTTTCAAGAATGAACGTAATGACGAACTGAATGTTGTATATAAACGTGAAGACGGCAACGTCGGCTGGATTGACCCAGCAAACACCGCCTGAATTGCCTAAACGCATCGGACGGGATTCGAAAATCAAGTCGAAACCCGTCTTTTGCAATGAAAAGACAAAATGGAACTTTCGGATATCCTCAGGCCCGAGGCCGTCAAGTATGTTGGCAAATCGGTAAGTAAAAAGCGCCTATTGCAAGATTTGGCGTCCCGCGCTGCTGACATCTACGGCATCGACGCGGACATTGCATTTGAGGCTTTGCAAGAACGCGAAAACCTTGGCCCAACAGGTGTTGGTGAAGGCGTGGCAATTCCACATGCCAGAATCACTGGGTTGGACCATGTTGCTGGCGTTTTCTTGCGACTTGAAAAGCCGTTGGATTATGACTCTGTTGATCGCCAACCTGTAGATCTCGTTTTCGCGTTGTTTGTTCCCAGCGATTCGGGCGTGGATCACTTGAAAGCCCTTGCTTGCGTGTCACGTCTGCTGCGCGATGCGTCCATTCGGACGAAAATCAGAGCAAATGACGGCGACGGAACGATCTACACAATCTTGACTGAAATCGCTGCAAACAAGGCGGCTTAAATGGCTGCCGGATAAGTTTGGCACTCGCTGCCAAGTCAAACGGACCAGTTAGAAAACCCAAAATTCAGATAATCCCGGGCGTAGATTTCGCGAATTTGGGTCTCGATGTCAGCATCGTACACGTCTGACAAGTTGAACTGTCTGATGACACGTGCTTTTTCAACTGGAATGCCAGGCAGACCTAGCATCTTTTGCAAATAGTCAACGCCTTTATCCAGCTCTCGCTCGTGAATGACGTTACTTGGTACAGCAACGCCGGTAGCCCCATCCAAAATTGAGGTTTGACTGGCCCACGTGGGATCGATCCGCAAACTAGTTTGGTTTGTCAGGTTGAGCTTTAGGAACTTTAAGAACGCAATGAACGCGGCCTTATGCGCGGTTACGTCATATCCAGATTGTTCATTCGAATTCGTCGGCACACCGACATCAAACTGTTGAATCAACTTTTTGCGCAGTTCCCGGTAAGCACCGCGTTCTGTGCCAAGAACCACATCGCAAAATCCGAGATATGCCCGCAATACCGGATGACGCAGAACAGTGATAATTCTAAATCCTGGGTGCTTTCGACGCCAAATACGCAATTCTTTTTGGTTCATTCCACTTGGTAATTCATCAACCGCGCAACCCTCTTGCGCAGCCAGCCAATTGCTCACATTTTCAACCGGCCCCCCGCTTATGGGCATAAAAATTATCGGAACCCTGTCGCCAAGCACAAATTGCGGTACACCTGGGCCGCGCCTTGGTTCAAAATTCGGCGTGCGGGATAACCCCAGAAAATCAATTTCTGTAAGCGCCGTTGTCATTTCGGAATAGTTGGAAACTTTGCCTTCTAACGACTTTGGGTTTTGCTTTTTTAGGTCGGTATTGACGGCCTCAACTTGGCTTTTTGAACCCAAAAACCGCGCAAGGCCGTTCAAAACTTCCAGAGAATTAATGTCGTCATAGCCAATATAAAACCCTGTCTGGCCCGTGACTTGCAGTGCATTCAAAACCTTGACTTGAAACCGCTGCACCTCTTCAAGATGTTTTGCAAACTCACCCGCATCAAATTCTATCTGGGCAGTTTTTTTGTGCTTTAGGTTTGTCAGCTTCCATTGGCCTGTCACTGCTGCGATTTTTCTCGAAACATACGAATCCAGTGCATTCCGTGTCAAAATTACCTTGGCACAGCTGTGGTCATTCAAACATTCCTCCAAAATTCTTGGATCGTGATCATTGAAAAACCGAAACCCCGGAATTGAAGTTTCATCAGCGGCCTGAATTGCATTCAATAATCGAAGCGGGTCTTTTTCACGCTCTTTTATCGTGACGCCGAACAACTCGGACTTGTTTGCGCCGCCGACAAAATGCGGATTGTACAACTCTCCATAGCTTTGCAGGTCAGGAAATTGATTGATGTTTTGTTCCAAAAAATTGGAGCCAGTCCGCATTTCTGCAAAAATAATAAACGAGGTGAAATCCGGTTCGGACATCAGCGCACAACATAAGGTTTGATGGCCAGCCTTTTGCGTCCGGGTAGATCACTTAACGGAAAATCACCAACTGAATGGGGGTTCATACCCTCATTTTTCAGTTTTTGCACAAAACCGCCAAATCCTTCAAGGTCGGCCATTTTTGGTACTTCGGTCAGCTTGCGACTGGCACCCGGGTCTAGACCGTCAAGGATAGATTGAAGGATCGGCATCGGATCTTCAACAAATTCGGCAAGTGTCCAAACCCGAATGTTGGCGCGCGTGTCGTGGCCGCGCAGCTCGGCGACCTGCGCGGCCTCGATCGATTGGTAGCGCGCGGCGATGCGTCGAATACGCTGGAAGTCCATACTAGAATAGAACAAGGGCACCGCCCAAGCGCCCGTCACCACATAAATGCTCGCGTTGGGATCGCTGGCGATATACGTGCTGATTTCAGGCTTGTCGGCAGGCCCAAACTGAAAGCTTTGATGCTCGCCCTGCGTGTTCCAGATCAAACTTGATAAAAACGCTTCGGGATTATAATCGCGAAGTTTCGCGCTGTTAGACAAGCATCCGTTATAAACCTCGGCGCCGCCAGAAAACTTGACTTCAGTTTTGTGAAACAGACGGCCGTGTACCCGTGTTCCTGTGCGCTTTTCCAACCAAGTTTCAAAATTCGTGAACAAGTCACTGAACCCTTCATAGACTGAATAATGCGCGCACGTTTTCTGCACGTTCCACAGCTTTTTCGCCGGAAACCTGCTTTGCATTTTCAATCCGGCACGCCCGTTTGTTCGACGCTGATTAGACGCCACAAATATCCGATCTAACTTGCGTGAATTGGTTTCTATCGGCGCCAAGGATTTAGGTTCATCGGTCAGAAAACGCCGATAAAGCTTGTTTGCTTTCGGCCAAATTTTGCGTGCGACAAAACAATCTGATCGCCGCAACAGTTGAACATGATCGTCGTAAAACACATGCGGTTTGCCCTGAAAGTCAAATCGCGACAACGTCAACGAGCGGCTTTCGATATTAATAGAATGATTGCGAACCAGCGACTGAAAATACGCTTCGTCCGGAATCCAAACTTTGCTGAAATAGCGATCAAATTCTTCCCGTTCCGGATCATCCAAGATCGAAGCAACCGTGCGTCGCGTCAAACACCACCATTGCGATCCAAGATGCGGAACAACACTGTCCGGAATGTGCCGCGAATAGCCCAGCTGTCTTTGCAGCGAAACATAGTTGTCAAACAATCGACGGTGCTTTTTCCACGAAAAGGGAAACCGTAAGGTAAATCGCTCAAGATCAAGCCCACCGACAGTCCAGGTGACTTCTTCTGTTGTGACGGATTCAATAAAGTCGGTGTCTGGAAAATCAGCTAGGTATTGATCTAGCTCTTCAACAGGGCGCAATGGCAAACACGAACCGCTGGTCAAAAACACATGGCTAACTTCGGAAAACTCGTCCAGCAAGTGGCGCGACGCGTCTAAAGTGGCCTCAACAATCGAAAACTTACCCCAATCGCAAGCGCGTCGAATAGCAAATCGAACGTTCTGATACTGTGCAAGATCGGCCTGCATTGACTGATATTGCGCATCGTCAGCGCGCGCATCGACGTGG
This sequence comes from Paracoccaceae bacterium, assembly GCA_047622625.1. Lineage (GTDB taxonomy): Bacteria > Pseudomonadota > Alphaproteobacteria > Rhodobacterales > Rhodobacteraceae > UBA5972. Next base: position 11,234 of record JBLHMX010000005.1, read on the forward strand.
ATCACCAAGGGATGGTCTTGCTGCGCCCAATAGCTTGCGACTTGCGCTACACGATCCAAATCCTGATGGGCAAGTATGATGAAACCTACACCCATGCGATCAGATCCAATTTCCCTTGGACATAAGCCCAAGGATTTCTAGCTGCCGCCAATTTATGTATTTTTCAGACCACCGACACCACATGCTGGGCGATTTTTCGATACCTTTTGAATAGGCGCGGTATTCGTGACTATTGGCAAAATGCTGTTTGCGGCTAAGTTCTTCTTTCGATTTGTCGGCGAAGGTGTTCAGGAATTTCGCATGCAACAAACAGCCCGAGGCTTTTTCCCCGCCCCACTCATCATAAACGAGGTTTAACCCGCGCGGCAAAAGCATATGTGTCGAGCTGACGTAAACATTGCCTTTGCTCCATTTCACCAGCGGGATTTTGTTTAACGCAGGTGCGCGTGCCGGTTCGTTTGCAAAGAATGCCCGCGCCCGTGCGCCACCTTGAATCCACAGATTTCCATATTTTGGATTGCGAGTAATGCTGTAGTTGCCAGCGTCGAAATACTCGGCAACTTCGATCGGGTTCTGCCCTTCTTCGTAAGGTGCCTCTTCAATCGCGGCCTTTGGGTACATATCCACCAACATCGCACCAAACGACTTGATTGAAGAGGCGTCCAACCAGTCAGTCAAAGCGCGTAAAGGTCGGGAATCGCAGAACGGATAGATAAAGAATTCGTCAACATCGACCACAAGGTTCCAATGATCTACGCCATACCGCGACTGCAATGCGTTCAGCCAATCCACGCCAAATTTCGATCGCTTATAACTTTGTGTCGTTGTCCAAAGCGTAACGTCATGCTGTTGTTCCAGATATTCCTTTGACCCATCATCGGAATTATTTTCGACGAACATGAAATGATTCACGCCTAGGTTTCGGTAGTATTCCAGAAAATATGGCAGCCTGACACGTTCGTTTCGAAGTGTACTAAACAGCAAAATATCATCGCTTTTGATATCGTCAGTTCGATTGACCACAAAGGTCAGCTCGCCGCTTTTGCGCAACGAGCGAACACGCTTACGCTTTCGTTCCATCCTAAGTCGATATGAGCCAAGTACACTCAAAACCAATCCCCGTATTCAACGCCCCAAACCCCCGCTTTGCGCGAGCAGCCTGTCAGACGAATCTGAAGATCTGGTCAAAATGCTCGTTCCAGGTTGGTATTTTTACCTTACCCGCGCGCATATGCCTGTCAGCCTCTGATTCCCGATTACGACCTGCCCGTCCGAGAATTCGTTTGGACCAAAGATATGAGTTATCCACATTCAAGTAAAGTGGGTAATCTCCTAATATCTCACGATAAATGTCATTTTCGCCACAGATAATGGGAATGCCCAGCGCCGCCGCTTCGATCAAGGGCAGGCCAAACCCTTCAGCATGACTGGGAAACAGCAGTCCCCAGCTTTGTGCCAGCATTTCGCACATTGCCAGATCGCTTAGGTTATTATGCTCAAAAACCGTTTTTCCGATCAACGGATCGTTGTCCAATTTGCTGAAAACACCGCTGTTTTTCCAACCGCGTTTCCCTACAATATGAAGGATCGGTATTTGGCTGGGCTCAACTGTTTTTTCGAAACCTTGCCAAATGCTCAACAACAAGGCGTGGTTTTTCCGTGGCTCAATCGTTCCCAGAATAACAAAATTCGGCTTGATGTTGGGCGCTTGAATATGTGTGGTGCCAAATTTCGGCTCAACCCCAATGTGCGCCGAAATGCCGGGCGGCACGCAGCCAAGCCGAACAAACTGTGCTTCCGCTGCTCGCTGTGTTGAGGTTGAATTATATATTATTTTGTCTGCATATTCGGCGACCAGGCTGATTGAAAGTTCAAAGTTTTCATTCGTTTCTGTATTTGAGAAATCACTGGAAGTAATTGGAATAACATCATGTATAAAAACAACTATTTCGGAAGATGTGTTGTTTGAAATTGCACTTAAGACACCCCGCCTAAGATTGCTGTGGCCAACGTTAAAATATTGAACACCGGAACCAAAATTCGCCTGCATACATTTTTTGAATTGGCGCTCAGAGCTTTTCAAAACAGCAGATCGCCAAACTTCCGAAATGGCAGATTGTTGGGCTGGGTTCGACGTAAGGGCCAAGAACCTTGCCATCCCACGGCGGCCCCAATTCGCAGCCCCAACCAACCGATCAAAAATCTTTTGGCCACCAGCGCGATCAAGAATGGCATATGATTTTGGTAGACGGCACAGAAAAAATACAGATTTGTCGCTATTTAGAAACTCATTGAAATACGCAAGCTCAACCCGGTCAATGCCGGTATGTGGCCCATTTCCAACACGGGAAATCAGTCGGGAAATGTCTAACATACGTGTGGGCACTTAAGCCTCGTAATTTCCGGTTTGATGCCAGCGCCAGGCATCTTCGATCATTTGCGCAAGATTGGAACGTTTAGGATTCCAACCCAATTCATCTAATGCACGGTGCGATCCGCTGACCAATTTGGTGCAATCACCCGCTCGCCTATCGCCATTTGAGTAAGGAACAGGCCGATTAGTAACAATTCCGCTTTGATCCATCACTTCTTTCACCGAAAACCCATTGCCGGTTCCAAGGTTGAACACCCGACTACCCTTGTCAGACAGCAGCCAATCCAGCCCCTTCAAGTGGGCATCGACCAAATCGCTAACGTGCACATAATCGCGGATGCAGGTTCCATCTTGTGTGTCATAATCGGTGCCAAACACGATTAACCCATCACGCTTGCCGGTAATCGCATCAAGAATAAGCGGCACAAGGTGGGTTTCGGGGCGATGGAACTCGCCAACTTCACCATCAGGATCGGCGCCTGCCACATTGAAATATCGGAAAATCACCGACTTAAGACCGTCGCTAGCCTCAAAGTTCGCTAACATTTCTTCGATGGCTTTTTTTGACGCCCCATAAGCGTTAATAGGCTGCTGTATGCAGTTTTCATCCAGCGTCACGCCATCTTGTTCGCCGTAAGTTGCGCAAGTCGATGAGAATACAATGTTTTTGCAATTGGCAGCCACCATCGCCTGAATCAACGTTAACGATCCGGTGGCGTTATTGTGCCAATAAAGCCCGGGTTCACGCATCGACTGGCCAACATCTGACAGCGCGCCAAAATGCATGACGGCAATTGGCCTATATTTTTCAAAAACCTCATCCAGACGAGCGCGATCTGTTAAATCGCCTTTTTCAAACGGTCCGAACTTTACCGCATCCTGCCAACCCGTGCTTAGATTGTCGAAACAAACAGGCGTGAAACCTGTGTTCTTCAGGGCCTTACAAGCGTGCGAGCCGATATAGCCAGCACCCCCTGTAACCAGTATGTTTTTTGAACTTGTCCCGGTCATATATTACAGCCTATTGCGCCGCTTTGTCTGTTGCGATCAAATCGTGCAAATATTCGGAAAATTCTTCACGCAATTCCTCACGAGCCAAACCAAAGGCGACCGTCGCTTTCAGAAAACCAGATTTTGACCCGCAGTCAAACCGCTGACCATCAAACCGATAACCGTACACATTGTCGGATGCTTCGATTTCCGTCGCAATGGCATCCGTCAACTGAATTTCACCACCGGCCCCGACAATTTTTTGATTAAGGTTTTTCATGACATTTGGAGTCAAAATGTATCGACCAATCACAGCCAAGTTTGATGGAACATTGTCGGGCTCTGGTTTTTCAACCATGCCTGCGACCGATACCAGCTTGCCCAGATCTTGTTTCACATCCAACAGTCCATATTTGCTTGCGTCTTTTTGTGGAACTTCCATTGCGGCCACCATGTTGCCGCCGATTTCTTCATAAGCTTCCACCATTTGCTGCAAGCATGGCTTGTCTGCGGCAATAACGTCATCCGGCAGAATAACTGCAAATGGCTCATTCGCGATTAATCGCCTAGCACACCAAACTGCGTGACCAAGACCAAGCAGATCACGCTGGCGCAAATACACAATTTCTCCGCTTTCCATTGTCGTATCTTTTAGAGTTCTCAAAAGGTCGGTCTTACCGCGTTTTCTTAGAGATGATTCCAATTGCGGTGCGCCGTCAAAATAATCTTCCAAGGCACCTTTGCCGCGCGATGTGACAAAGATGAATTCCTTGATGCCCGCAGCACGCGCTTCGTCAATCGCATATTGAATAAGCGGCTTGTCGACCAATGACATGATTTCCTTCGGAATGGATTTTGTCGCGGGTAAAAATCGCGCACCCAATCCAGCAACAGGAACAATCGCCTTAATGACTTTATTTCTCATAGCTCATTTACCCGATACAATGACGTTAATAAGACGCCGGCCCAATATTCTTTTAGCCCGTGAATGTGGAAGATTTAAGGCACATCCATCGGCCTAACCTCTGTGAGTCTAGCGATCTCTTTACGAATCCGGCTTTTCAATGTGTGAAACTCAAACACACGATCCGTTCGTTTCGCCCGCCCAAACAGGCCGCCCTGCTGCACCCAATACCCATCACTAACAAACTGCATGCGATGATACCAAGAGCTTAATGAAAACCGAAAAACTGTCAAGCAGGCACCTCGCTCAGCAATCTTTAGTGCCCTTTGTTGGGCTTTTCGCCAGCCAAAAGAACGGCAGGAAATCGGTTCGGCATATTTACCAGGCGGCGCTTTGTGAAAGGAAATAAACTGTCCGGCATGAGTATTATTAACGGTTGTTTCCGCGTTAACTGTTCGTTGACTACCGTCGCGCATCCCGTCGCAAAGTTCATTCATTAGCCGAGTGACATCCGAAGGTTCTAAAAGGCCTTGGACCATATAGCTGATCAGCCTTTTTCGCTGGACTTGCTGAAAATCAAAAAGCGCCTTCTTAATGTCAAATCCTTGCCCATGCTTCTTAAGAAACCGTGCCTGACTGGCGCCAATCTCGGACAAAGACCTTGGGGCGCGATTGGTACCACGGAGTTTGCTGGCCGCGTATCCGTGATGCACTTGCGCCAAGGGAACAATCGCTGTTTTCAAACCCGCTTTCGCGAAACGTGCGTTTAGATCGGTTTCGTCGAGATAATAACGAAAGCTCTCATCAAAACCCCCGATTTTTTCAATCTCGGATCTTCGAAAAGCACAGTTTGTGCCTTCGGTCTTAATGCCGTACCCTGTTTTGGCAATAAAGGTTTTGGGTTGCTTGTTATCGATCTTAAGTTCAAAATGATTGCCAAGAAAATCAAACTCACGGCCCATCCATTGAAATGAAATCCCATTGCGCCCGCGCACATATCCACCAGCGGCGGCGATTTGTTTGTCGGCAAACGGGGGAATCAAATGACTTAACCAACTTGGTTCTGGAACTGCGTCATCATCACAAAAAGCAACGATATCACCACGTGAATTTGCGATCCCTAGATTTCGAGCCGTAGAAATATTTGCTTGATCAAACTTGACAAAACTTATGCGCTCGATCCCGTGAATATCAGAAAAAAGCTGACGGGGATCTTTATCCGAAACGACCGTAACATCAAAATTCTGGTATTGAACGTAACGCAGACTTATCAGAAGTCGCCGCAAAAGTTTCGGGCGATCCCGACTAACAATAATTAGGCTGACTTTGGTGTTGTCACTCATTCAACGCCCATTTCGGCCAACTTGCTTTCAATCCGCGCCACGTCTTCTGGGTTGTTCAGCTCCCAAAACGAACGACCTTTTCCATCAACTTCGACACAAAGAACAGGTTCGCCGTTTTCCATGAAGCGCAGCTGTTCTAACCCCTCCAAGGTTTCAAGTGGACCAGAAGTCCAACCAACATATTCTTTCAATGCTTTCGCTCGGTAGGCGTAAACACCAACGTGGTGAAAAACCGGAACAATGTCATCGCCAGAATATGCTTTGTTGGTATAGGGGATCACTTCTTTGGAAAAATACAGTGCTCGCATGGCGCGATCAAATACGGCGGTTGTGCCACCGACGCGGCCATTATGACGATCTTCCAAAAACCCGTTCAGCGCGTCGGCATCGCACCGCAAAACTGGCGTTGCGACATTTGCATTTGGGTTTGACTTCAAGGCTTTGACCAAGTCTTCGACAAACCAATTCGGAGTAAGCGGTGCGTCACCTTGCAGATTTACGATGATGTCATAATTTTCAGCCAACCGATCAAGCGCATCAGAACAACGCTCTGTGCCGTTAGCGCAATCCTCAGACGTCATGACAACTTCGGCCCCGAACGATTTGGATTCATTGGCTATTTTGTCATCATCTGTCGCAACAACAACACGGTCAATACCGACAACGGCCATAGCCGAGTCCCACGACCTGCGGATTAAGGTTTTAGCAATACCTGTGCTGCCACGAAGTGCAACCAACGGTTTGCCTGGATACCGGGTCGAGGCGTATCTTGCGGGAACAACAATCAATACGGACGCCGGCAAATCAGTCATTAATCAAGCCCTATGCAATTTGACGCCGGGTGCGTAAGCGATAAAAAACGGATTGGCGTAGTCGTCTTTACCGTATTTTAATTCCGTATGATCATCAAATCGGACAACCTTGCCACCAGCTCCAGATAACACCGCATGCCCAGCGGCCGTATCCCATTCCATTGTCCGCCCGACGCGGGGATAGATATCCGCTTCGCCAGTGGCAACCAGACAGAACTTCAATGAAGACCCTGCGGCGGCGCTGTCGCGCACTTGGTATTTGTTGATATAGTCGTCAGTCGCCTGATCGCGGTGCGATTTCGATGCAACGACAATCAATGCTGAATTGTCCGGTTCCGAAACCTTTATGGCGGCAACTGTTCCAGCTTGATCCAGTTTGTGATCGCCACTTTCTTCTACAGAACAGCCATTTGAGTCTGTATAAAAAAGCCGGCCCTTTGCTGGGGCATAAACAACGCCGCGGATTGGTACGCCATCTTCGACGTAAGCAATATTGACCGTAAAATCGCCCCGCCGGTTTATGAATTCTTTTGTGCCGTCCAAAGGATCGACAATGATAAAGCTGCCTGAGCTTTTTGAATGGGTGTCTGCTTGTTCTTCTGTAATCAACAGCACGTCAGGAAATTCCGCAGCCAATCCTGCCGAAATAATCGCATCAGCCGCTTCGTCTGCTTCTGTGACCGGGCTGTCGTCAGATTTGGTTTTAACTTCAAAATCGTCACGTTCATAAATTTCCATAATCTTCGCGCCGCCTTCTAAGGCAAGTCGACGAAAGACCTGGGTCATCTTGTCAAAGTCCAATTTTAACGCTCCTGAGAACTAAGTTTTGGCAAGGTCGCCAAATTCTTGAATATTTTACGTATACACCTTATGGTATGGCAAAAGACGAACAGCAAGGTTTCCAAAAAGAAAACCGCTGACAGATTGAGCAGGCACAATGCTTCAGTACGAAAAACGAACATCCGGGTTTTGGGCCGCCATTCGGTTCATTGATTTGCTGTACCATTCGATCGTTCGTGTGGTTCGTAAGTCCAGCAGCAATGCCATCATGGGGCTACTTACTAGCATGATGCAGTCTGTTGTCATGCTCGCCGTTTTTTACATCATGTTTTCGGTTTTTGGTCTGCGCGGCAATGCAACGCGCGGTGACTTTCTAATCTATTTGATGACTGGTATTTTTCTTTTCTTAACACACACTAAAACCATGTCAGCGGTCGTTAGTTCCGAAGGCCCAGCCTCGCCTATTATGAAGCACGCGCCGATGACGACCTTTCTGGCCATCTGCTCATCAGCCTTGGCATCACTTTATTTGCAATTGCTAACTGCATTTGTAATTTTATTTGTTGTCCATGTCGCGGTTAAACCAGTCGTGATCGACAACCCGCAGGGCGTGTTTCTATCATTTTTCCTTGCATGGTTCAGCGGCCTTTCAATCGGCCTGATATTCTTGGCAATCAAGCCTTTTGCGCCTGGGTTCACGACCATCGGCACAACGGTTTATTCTCGGGCGAATATGATCGCCAGTGGTAAAATGTTCGTGGCCAACCAGTTGCCTGCATACATGTTGCCCTATTTTACATGGAACCCGCTGTTTCATACGATTGATCAGGCACGTGGGGCGGCATTCATTAACTATTCCCCGCATGTAACATCGATTACATACCCGATTTATTTTAGTATCGGCTTGCTGGTTTTGGGCATGATGGGCGAGTTCTATTCGCGGCAATTCGCATCAGCCAGTTGGAACAGTGGGCGGTAAAGGATCAGAACATGTTAAAAATTCCGGCGATGTTCCTTACATTTTTCTTAATTCTTTTCGGCCCCGCCGCTGCACAAGAAATGCGCGTCGATCCTGAATTGTTTGACGTGAAAAATGTCGCGAGTGACGATGTGTTGAACATCCGGCGTGACCCAAATGGCTCTAGTGACAAAATTGGCGTACTTTCTCACGATCAAACATCTGTCGAAGTGATTGCCACAGTTGATAGCGGCAAATGGGGTTTGGTAAATTCAGATGAAGGCAGCGGTTGGGTTTCGATGCGCTTCATGCAGCCAAGCTCGTCTACGTCAGAAAACTTCCCTGCAGGTCTTGTTTGTTCAGGTACCGAGCCGTTTTGGTTCCTGGAATTTAATCTTGACGGATCAGCTGATGCCGACTGGTCACCGATGGGTCTGACCGATGAACAAAATTCCATCTATGCCGATTTTTGGTCAAGCCGACCACAGAACCGGATTACTAAAACCTATGGATTTGAGTTGTTGAAGGAACTTACAGGCTCCGGCGTGCGCGCAAACGGCCTTATCAGAACTGAATTATGTAACGACGGCATGTCAGATCGCGAATTCGGCTTTTCCATTGATCTAATGCTTGCCGGACCTGAGCGAAAACTGATTTCTGGCTGCTGTTCAATTAGACCCTGACCCACATCGTTTATTAACAAACGCTTATTTACGTTGAAATCACACCGAAAACCTGGATTTTACACAAAAAAACATGCGATTTGGCCCGTTCAACCGCTTGCAGCCACAATACCCCGAACCTATATACCCCTCAACACAGGGCCGTTACCGCGCGGGTTCGGCCTAGGGATTACGGTAGCAGAGGCCGAATGCGGATCTGTTGTCTAACACATCGCCTCTAAGAAAGGGCTACGACTATGGCTAAAATTATTGGAATTGACCTCGGAACAACGAACTCTTGCGTTGCAATTATGGACGGCTCGCAGCCGAAAGTAATCGAAAACGCCGAAGGGGCGCGCACAACGCCTTCGATCGTTGGCTTTACCGATGACGAACGACTGGTTGGCCAATCGGCAAAACGGCAAGCCGTGACCAACCCGGAAAACACACTTTTCGCAATTAAGCGCCTTATTGGTCGTCGGTATACCGACCCAACAATCGCCAAAGATCAAAAAATGGTGCCGTTCAATATCGTCGAAGGCAAAAACGGCGATGCATGGCTGGAAGCCCGGGATGAGAAATATTCTCCTTCACAGGTTTCCGCCTTTATCCTTGGCAAAATGAAAGAAACTGCCGAAAGCTATCTCGGTGAAACAGTTACCGAAGCGGTCGTAACCGTTCCAGCCTATTTCAATGATGCTCAGCGCCAAGCCACAAAAGACGCTGGTAAAATTGCTGGTCTCGATGTTCTGCGGATCATTAACGAGCCTACTGCAGCTGCCCTTGCTTACGGTCTTGATAAAGAGGGCGGCAAAACCATTGTCGTGTATGACCTTGGCGGCGGTACTTTTGATGTTTCCATCCTGGAAATAGACGACGGTCTGTTTGAAGTTAAGTCCACCAATGGCGATACATTCCTTGGCGGCGAAGATTTCGACATGCGGATTGTTGAATATCTTGCAGCCGAGTTCAAAAAAGAAACTGGCGTTGACCTGCTCAAAGACAAAATGGCGCTGCAGCGTTTGAAAGAAGCTGCTGAAAAAGCCAAGATAGAATTGTCATCTGCTGCGCAAACCGAAATTAACCAGCCGTTCATTTCGATGGACCCAAAAGGTGGCCAGCCTTTGCACATGGTTCTGAAAATGACCCGTGCAAAACTTGAAACACTGGTTGCTGACTTGATCAAACGCACAATGAAGCCCTGTGCTGCAGCGTTGAAAGACGCCGGTATCGCCAAGGGTGACATTGACGAGATCGTTTTGGTCGGCGGTATGACCCGTATGCCAAAAGTGGTCGAAGAAGTGACCAAGTTCTTTGGTAAAGAGCCGCATAAGGGTGTTAACCCAGACGAAGTTGTTGCAATGGGCGCGGCTATTCAAGCCGGTGTTTTGCAAGGCGACGTTAAGGATGTTGTTCTTCTTGACGTGACACCATTGTCGTTAGGCATTGAAACGCTTGGCGGTGTGTTCACACGTTTGATCGATCGCAACACAACGATCCCAACCAAGAAAAGCCAAGTCTTTTCAACAGCCGAAGACAATCAAAACGCCGTGACCATCCGGGTTTTTCAAGGTGAACGTGAAATGGCGCAAGACAACAAGATGTTGGCGGATTTCAATCTTGAATCCATCCCACCAGCACCGCGCGGCATTCCGCAAGTCGAAGTGACCTTTGACATTGATGCTAACGGTATCGTTTCGGTTTCTGCCAAAGACAAAGGCACGAACAAAGAGCAGAACATCACCATTCAGGCAAGCGGTGGTCTGTCAGACGACGATATCGAAGCTATGGTTCAAGACGCCGAAGAAAATGCCGAGGCCGATAAGGATCGTCGCGAATTGGTTGAAGCCAAAAATCAGGCTGAAAGCTTGATTCACGGCACCAAGAAATCAATGGAAGAGCATGGTGAAAAAGTTGATGCCTCGACCATCGAAGTGATTGAATTGTCGATCAAGGTTCTGGAAGAAGCCCTTGAAACAGAAGATTCAGGCAAGATCAAATCACTTAGCCAAGATCTGACCGAAGCGGCGATGAAACTGGGCGAAGCAATTTACAGCGCCCAAGCTGCGGAAGCTGAAGAAGAAAGCGACAGCGACGATGGCCCAAGTGCCGTTGACGAAGACATTGTCGACGCTGACTTTGAAGATCTGGGTGATGACGAACGTCGTTCTTAATCGCTAAAGTCCATTTGAAAAATAATTGTCGGCCCACTTTGGGCCGACTTTCAATTCCGGCAGGTAAATTCTATGTCTAAGCGCGATTTTTATGAAGTTCTGGGGGTGGCCAAAGGGGCATCTGAATCCGAACTGAAAAAAGCCTATCGCAAAAAGGCGATGGACCTTCACCCTGACCGCAACAAAGACAAACCCGAAGCCGAGGGCCAGTTCAAAGAGGTTAACGAGGCTTACAACACCCTGAAAGACGCCGACAAAAAGGCCGCATACGACCGATACGGCCATGCGGCTTTTGAAAACGGTGGCCCCGGCCCTCAAGGATTTGGTGGTCGACCCGGCGGTGATTTCTCCAGCGCATTTTCCGACGTCTTCGAAGACCTATTTGGTGATGTTATGGGCGGCCAACGAGGCGGTGGCCAACGGGCAACTCGCGGATCCGACCTGCGCTACAACCTGCGCGTATCGTTGGAAGAAGCGTTCACTGGCGAACAAAAAACTGTTTCTGTTCAAGCGTCAGCGGCCTGTGACGGCTGCAACGGAACGGGCGCTGAAGGTGGTGCCGAACCATCAAATTGCCCGACTTGTTCAGGCATGGGTAAGGTCCGTGCACAACAAGGTTTCTTTACCGTCGAACGTACTTGCCCAACTTGTTCCGGCCGTGGCCAGATTATCAATAATCCTTGCCGGACCTGTGGCGGCGCCGGACGCCAGCAAAAAGAACGTTCGCTTTCTGTTAACATTCCTGCCGGCGTAGAAACCGGCACGCGCATCCGCCTGTCTGGCGAAGGCGAGGCGGGACTAAGGGGCGGACCTTCTGGTGATTTGTACATTTTCATCGAGGTTCGCGATCACGAAATTTTTGAGCGCGAAGCGCAAAATTTGTTTTGTCGCATTCCTGTTTCATTCGGTACAGCCGCACTTGGTGGGGAAATCGAAGCTCCGACAATCGATGGTGGTCGTAGCCGGGTGAAAATTCCTGCAGGCAGCCAAACCGGCAAGCAAATGCGCCTGCGCGGCAAAGGTATGCCAGCGTTACGTGGCGGACAATCTGGCGACCTTTATATCGAACTAGCGATTGAAACGCCGGTTAACCTGACGTCTAAACAACGAGAGTTACTGCGAGAATTTGGTGAGTTGGGTAAAAACAACAATCCCGAAAGCACCAATTTCTTTAGCAAGGTAAAGACTTTTTGGGACGGCATGAAAAACTAATTCAGCCGTGCGATTTTATGAACTGTTTAACTTCATCAAGTGCTGGGATTGCATCCGCTGTTCCGGCCCGCGTCACCTGAATTGCTGATGCTCCAGACGCCAAAATCATCGCATTTTTGACATCCATTCCTGCATCCAGGCTCGCAACGAAATATCCCAAATAGGTGTCCCCTGCGCCCGTCGTGTCAATCGCCGTGACACTGAAAGCCGCAACCTCGAATTGTGCTCCATCAGATTGATAAGTTGCGCCGTCCGCTCCGCGGGTAGTTAACACCGCGTCAACCGGCAGGTTCTTCGGCTCAACGCCCAGCGCCGCAGACAATTGATCTGCCTCAACCTCGTTTAAAACAAGTATATCGATGTACGGCAAAATCCGTCGAACAATCTCCGCGTCAAAGGGTGCAGCAGAGTAGACAACTCTCATTCCTTTTTCACGCGCATATTGCGCCGAATATTCAACAAGGCTTGTTTCGTTCTGTAGGATAAAAATGTCGCTTGCCGACGCATCGCTCAAAGCCGCAGCGATCCGGCCTTTGTCTTGTTCAAGGTTGGTGGCGCTAAAAATGACAATCGCGTTTTCACCATTGGGATCAACATTTATTATTGCATGTGCTGTTGCGCCATCCAGAACAGCAACGTTTTCGATATTAACGCCGTAGCTCGCTAACCTTTCAACTATCCAAAGGCCGTCCCTGCCAATTGCTCCGATATGGAAGGTCGCAGATCCAGCGCGGGCTGCCGCGACAGATTGGTTTGCGCCTTTGCCACCAACACCTGAAAAATACGCACTAGCCGCAAGCGTTTCGCCGGGTTTAGGAATATTTGGTACTTGGTAGAAATGGTCGATATTTATCGACCCTAAATTATAAATTCCCAATTAAACTGCTCCGGTTAGTTACTTGCAGCTATTCTATTGCCCAGAAAATTCCATTTCAACCACACAGCATATTTGTGCTTTATCCAGTTGGGCCGAACGTGTACTTTCACAAAACTTTCTGGGGGGATCCGGTGAATATCGTTAATGCACCAGTCACACCAATGATGGCGCAATTCCTTGGCATCAAGGAAGGCTATCCAGACGCGATTCTATTTTATCGTATGGGTGATTTCTATGAAATGTTTTTTGGCGATGCTGTTGCTGCCGCCAGTGCGTTGGATATCACGCTAACCAAACGTGGAAAGCATCTAGGCAAAGATATTCCCATGTGCGGCGTGCCTGTCCATTCTGCCGAGGGTTATTTCCTGAAGTTAATTCGCAAAGGCTTTCGCGTGGCCGTTTGCGAACAACTTGAAAACCCAGCCGAGGCGAAAAAAAGAGGCGCAAAATCTGTAGTTAAACGGGATGTTGTTCGCCTGGTTACACCGGGTACACTGACAGAAGACTCCCTGCTTGATACGAGACAAAACAACTACTTAGCCGCCTATGCTGAGGTAAGGGATGAAGCTGCTTTTTCTTGGCTGGATGTTTCCACCGGCGAGTTTTTTGTAGAAAAATGCTCCCGCATATCACTTGCCCAATTGCTAGCAAGAATCTCACCAAAAGAGGTTCTGGTTTCACCCAGTCTTGAAGAACACCTTCGCGAAACGATGCAGGATTTCGACACCTCTTTCACAACATTGTCGCGCGCAAGCTTTGACAGCAAAGGTGCCGACTTGCGGCTTTGCGCGTTGTTCGGTGTAAAATCACTGGACGGATTTGGCCAGTTCGGGTTGGCCGAAAAATCGGCGCTGGGTGCAGTGGTGGAATATCTTGAGCTAACGCAAAAGGGTAAGTTGCCCTTGCTTAGCCCACCGGTTTTAGAAGTCGCCCAAAACATCATGCGAATTGATGCCGCGACCCGTCGAAACCTTGAGCTTACCAGCACTATTTCCGGAAGCCGCGATGGCTCATTACTGGCTGTTATTGACCGAACAATCACAGGCCCAGGTGCGCGGTTGCTGACAAAACGCCTGAACAGCCCTTCAACTGACATAGAACTGATTAATTCACGTCTAGAATCTGTGTCTCTATTCTTAGATAACCGAATTGTTTGCGATTCGATCCGTGACGAGCTTCGCAAGACACCTGATATGGGCCGCGCGCTTTCCCGGCTTTCGCTTGATCGCGGCGGACCACGTGATTTGGCGGCTGTGAGTGCAGGCCTTGCGCAAGCTGCCAAATTGCATCGGATTGTCACTAAACTTGAACTGCCAGCGGCCCTTTTTGCCTCAGTTGAAAGTCTGATTGGCTTTGGTGATATTTCCGATCTGTTGGTCAGGGCCTTGGTCGAAACGCCGCCTGTGTTAACCCGTGACGGAAATTTTATCGCGGAAGGGTTTGATGCCGAGCTTGATGAAAAGCGAACACTTCGTGATGATGGAAAATCGGTGATTGCCGGATTGCAGGCTGACTATGTAAAAACCACGGGCATTAACCCTCTTAAGATTAAGCATAACAATGTGTTAGGGTATTTTATTGAAGTACCTTCAAGCTACGCTGAAAGAATGCTTGGGCCAGATTTCGCCGCTAAATTTATACACCGGCAAACAAATGCAAACGCCATTCGCTTTACAACGGTCGAACTGTCAGCCCTCGAAACCAAAATCCTAAATGCCGCTGGCCGTACGCTTGAACTTGAGCAGAGCATTTTTACAACTCTTCGAAACGCCGTTGTTGATCTAGCAGTCGAAATCAGCGCTGCCGCCCGCGCGCTGGCCGATCTTGATTTATATTCAGCCTTGGCCGACTTAGCTGCGGGTGAAAACTGGTGCAAGCCAACGCTGTTTGCCGATCAAAGATTCAAAATCATCGGTGGTCGGCATCCAGTTGTTGAAAATGCGCTAAAAAACACCGGCGATACCCCTTTTGTGGCAAATGACTGTGATTTGACACCTGCCAAGCCGGATACGGCGTGTGCTTGGCTGTTAACCGGGCCGAATATGGCGGGTAAATCGACGTTCCTAAAGCAGAATGCGCTTGTCGCACTGTTGGCACAAATCGGATCTTTCGTGCCTGCGAGAAGTGCCGAGCTTGGGATTGTGACCCAACTTTTTTCACGAGTGGGCGCATCTGATGATCTGGCGCGTGGGCGTTCGACGTTTATGGTTGAAATGGTGGAAACTGCTGCGATCCTAAACCAAGCCGGGCCAGGGGCGTTGGTTATTCTTGATGAAATTGGACGTGGAACCGCAACTTATGATGGCCTGTCGATTGCTTGGGCAACGCTAGAAAACCTTCACGATGTCAATAAATGCAGAACGCTTTTTGCGACACATTATCATGAGCTTACAGCGCTGTCCTCGCGTCTTTCGGGTGTTGACAATGCAACCGTTTCAGTGCGTGAATGGAATGGTGACATCGTATTTTTACATGAGGTCCGCAAGGGCGCTGCTGATCGGTCTTATGGTGTTCAGGTTGCAAAGCTTGCTGGTATGCCACACTCCGTTACAGAGCGGGCGCGGGTTGTTCTTGATATGCTGGAAAAAGACGATCATGAGGGTAAGGCCAATTCACTGGTCGATGATTTACCGTTGTTTTCCGTCAGTGCAACACCTGCATTGGTCGCCGATAAACGGTCAATTGTGGAAAATCAACTGCGTGAAATTTTGCCGGATGAGCTATCGCCGATAGCAGCGCTAAAAGTAATTTATGAACTTAAAGCGCTGCTAAAGGAATAATTTTGACTTAGTTGTTTTGTTTTGGAAGCGCCGATCCAACGCCAACTTGCGCAGGACGCAAAAGGCGGTCACCGATAACAAAGCCTTCGGCCATTGTTTGAATAATGTGTCCGGCTTTAATTCCAGCTACAGGGGCCTCAAACATTGCCTGATGTAATTTGGGGTCAAACTTATCGCCGACTTCAGGGTTAAGCTGCTCAATCTTATGTTTGGCAAAAGTTGAAACCAGTTCACGCATTGTCAGCTCAATCCCTTCAATCAGGGCTTTTGAATTTTCGCGTTGGCTATCGTCAACTGTGTCAAGCGCACGCTTCATATTGTCGTAAACCGAAAGCAGATCCCGTGCTAGTTTCGAACCACCGTAAACTTCGGCGTCACGTCGATCGCGTTCACCACGTTTCCGGGTGTTTTCCGCTTCGGCCATTGTGCGCATCAGGCGATCTTTTAACTGGTCCCGTTCAGCCAGCAATTCATCCCATTCTGTATCTTCGTCGCCCAACGCTAACGGATCAATGTCATCGTATTCTGCCGGATCAAAGTTAGGACCCAGATCAATGCCTTCACCCAAATCTTTTACGTCTTTTTCTTCTGCCATTTTCTTTGCCTTTAAGTCCGATCAGACAACATGCGCCCGATCAATTGTGCCGTGTAATCCACAATCGGAACGATCCGACCATAGTTCAGGCGCGTTGGGCCAATAACCCCAACCGCGCCAATTATTTTTCGATCAGAGTTCATATAAGGAGAAACCACCAAAGAGCTACCGGAAAGTGAAAAAAGTTTGTTTTCCGAGCCAATAAAAACACGAACTCCCTCGCCTTCTTCGGTTAACTCTAAAAATTGCTCTAAATCTCGCTTGCGTTCGAGATCGTCAAACAGGTTTCGAACCCTTTCCAAGTCTTCTGCTAAGTCTTGGTCACCTAACAAGTTCGACTGACCGCGAACGATTAGCCGTTCGTGTGCCTCGCCTTCGTTTTCCCAGACGGCTATGCCATCTTTGATCAACTGTTGGGCCAGATGATCCAATTCTGCTCGGTTCTTACGTATTTCAGTGGCAACAACCCTTCCCATTTCTGACAGGGTTCGCCCTTGCATGACGCTATTTAGGAAATTCGCCGCCTCTCGCATGGCCGACGGTGTTTGGCCGACTGGTGGTACAAACACGCGATTTTCAACTTGCCCGTCTGCCGTGACCAAAATCACCAGCGCACGGTCTTGGGCAAGCGATACAAATTCAATGTGTTTTATGGGCGATTCCGATTTCGGTGTAAGAACCAGTCCGGCGCCATGAGAAAGCCCAGACAGCATTGCGCTGGCTTGATCCAAGATCTTTGATACATCTGTAAGTTCGGGATCAATGTTGCTTTCAATCTGGATTTGTTCAGACCGTGAAAGGTCACCAACTTCCAACATTGAATCTACAAACAACCGCAGGCCTGTTTGTGTCGGAACCCGCCCTGCAGATACATGTGGGCTGTGTAAAAGCCCCAAGAATTCCAGATCCTGCATGACATTGCGAATGGTCGCGGCTGAAACACCTTCGTCCAGGGCGCGCGATAGGGTGCGCGAGCCTACCGGCTCTCCATTTTCGATATAGCTTTCGACCAGCTTGCGAAAAACCTCGCGGCTACGCGCGCTCATATCATCAATTAGGCTGTTTTGATCCGACATCTGTTTATGATCCGACAATATACCGACAGATAGTCCTAGAAAAAATGCCTTGCCGCGTCAATTGTCTTGTCCGGTCTTTACTCGAACTGTTTTGTTGGGGTATCTGGCTGCAACCCAATCACAAGGAAATCGAATGCGACCCTCTGGTAGAAATATTGATGAACTTCGCGAAGTTTCCATCGAAACCAATGTAACCAAACATGCAGAAGGTTCATGTTTGATTAAGTGTGGCGATACACATGTTTTATGTACTGCCAGCATAGAAGAACGCGTGCCGCCATTTATGCGCAATACGGGCCTTGGTTGGGTCACTGCGGAATACGGAATGTTACCCCGCGCAACCAATACTCGGAACCGCCGCGAAGCTGCTGCTGGCAAGCAATCTGGCCGCACCCAGGAAATCCAGCGGTTGATTGGCCGGTCATTGCGTGCGGGCGTTGATCGATCGGCCCTTGGCGAGCGTCAAATTACAGTAGATTGCGATGTTATTCAGGCCGATGGCGGTACGCGATGCGCATCAATTACTGGCGGCTGGGTCGCTTTGCGTTTGGCGGTTAATAAGTTGCTTAAGGCCGGGTCAATTTCAAATGATCCGCTAACCGATCATGTTACCGCTGTTAGCTGTGGCGTTTATGGTGGTCAGGCAATTCTTGATCTTGATTATGCTGAAGATAGCGAAGCTGGCACAGATGCAAATTTTGTTATGACCGGTTCCGGCGGTTTGATTGAACTGCAAGGCTCTGCTGAAGGCGCAACATTTTCCCGGGCCGAGTTTGATCAGTTGATGGATTTGGCGGAAAAGGGCGTTCGTGAATTAGTTGCGGCACAAAAGGCCGCTGTCGCTGGTTGATATGCGAAAGTTATCCGAAAACCACATTGTTCTTGCGACCCACAATTCTGGGAAGCTGGTCGAAATTCAACCGCTTCTGACGCCTTATGGAATTAGGGTAACTTCAGCGGGTGAGCTTGGGTTGCCAGAACCGGATGAAACCGAAGATAATTTCAGTGGCAACGCGCGGATTAAGGCACATTTCGCAGCAAAAGAAAGTGGGTTGCCTGCATTGTCTGATGACAGTGGCATTATGGTCGATGCACTTGACGGAGCGCCCGGTGTGTACACGGCTGATTGGGCTGAAACGGCCAATGGCCGCGATTTCGGAATGGCGATGGGTAAAGTTTGGAACTTGCTGGAAGGTAAGGCAGCACCAGAGCCCAGAACCGCCAAGTTTGTCTGCACATTGTGCCTGGCCTGGCCGGACGGCCACGACGAAGTTTTTGAAGGTGCCGTGCGAGGTCGTTTGATCTGGCCTCTTAGGGGAAATCTTGGATTTGGGTTTGACCCAATGTTTCAACCAATAGGTAGGTGTCAGACATTTGGCGAAATGCCGCCCGCGGAGAAACACGCAATGAGCCATCGCGCGGATGCGTTCACCCAACTGGTCGCCGGTATTCTTAATGCCTGAAGATCGTCATAACGCTGGTTTTGGCATCTATGTTCATTGGCCATTTTGCCAATCAAAATGCCCTTATTGCGATTTCAACTCGCATGTTTCGAACCAAGTAGATCAATCCCAATGGGCCAAGGCATTTGTGTTAGAAATTGAACGCTATAGAAAACAAACTCCGGATCGATTGGTTAATTCTGTGTTTTTTGGCGGTGGTACACCAAGTTTAATGTCACCGGCGCTTGTTGAAACAATATTGACAGCCATTTCTGAAAGTTGGCCGGTTGCAAACGACGTTGAAATTACATTAGAGGCAAATCCGACGTCGGTTGAAACGCAAAAGTTTCGCGATTTGCAAAGCGCCGGAGTGAACAGATTATCTTTGGGGATTCAATCACTTAACGACAATGACTTAAAGCGTCTTGGCAGATTACATTCCGCGTCTGAGGCCCAGCGTGCACTGGATGTTGCGCGGCAGGTTTTTCAGCGGGTCAGTTTTGATTTGATTTATGCCCGCCAACATCAAACGCTTGCTGATTGGGAATCGGAATTGGGCCTGGCGCTATCTTTTGGAACCGAACATATGTCGTTGTATCAATTGACGGTCGAAAGCAGCACGGCATTTGGCCGTTTGCACAAAGCCGGCAAATTGCTTGGTTTGCCCAAAGATGATGTTTCCGCTGACATGTACGCGCTGACCCAACAAATGTGTAACGATGCAGGATTGCCTGCTTATGAGGTTTCTAACCATGCCGTACCGGGTGCTGAATCAAAGCATAATCTGGTCTATTGGCGCTGTGGTGATTTCCTTGGCATTGGCCCGGGCGCTCATGGTCGTTTGGCCATTGGTGATAAGCGGTTCGCCACCGAAGCAGAAATGATGCCGGATGCGTGGTTATCGGAGGCTCTTGATTTGACAGGCGAAACAGTTCGCGATCAACTGAACACTCGTGATATAGCACTTGAGTACCTGTTGATGTCTTTGCGATTGTCCGAAGGATTGGATATTAGTCGACTTAATGAACTGGATAACTCGTTGTTAAATAACGATAAAATATCAGAACTGTCCGCGTTAGGGCTTCTTAACGTCGATAGCGATCGCCTTATCGCCACTCAGAAGGGCCGTATGGTGCTTAATTCAGTAATACAGGAACTTGCCAATGACTGTTGAAGGCGCCCTGGTATGAAATTTGTTTGGATGCTTGCCGGATTTTTATCACTAGGGCTTGGTGCGATTGGCGTGGTGTTGCCCCTACTACCAACGGTTCCATTTCTTTTGCTGTCCGCATTCTGTTTTTCAAAATCCTCTGACCGTTTGCATTTCTGGCTGTTAAATCACCAAACCTTTGGGCCACCGATCGCGGACTGGCATGCTGGCGGTGTAATTGGACGGCGTGCGAAAATATTGGCCTGCGGATCCATAATGGCGACCGTCTTGCTTTCGCTGTGGTTGTCTGTAAGTAGCCGGATATTGATTGTTCAGCTTTTGGTGTTGATCCCA
>JBLHMX010000006.1:0-31656 GCA_047622625.1 Paracoccaceae bacterium
ACCGGCACAGACTTACGGTTTCCAGGTTTGGGGGCACCACCACGCAATGGAGGTGTTGCATGATAAACTGGAATCGAGTGAGGGAATTGGAACAAGATGTCGGGGCCGAAGTTATCGGTGAAATTGTCGAATTGTTTTTAGAGGAAGTTGAGGGTGTCATTGAACTCTTGCGCGCAGGAAACCGTGGAGGAAGTCTTGCGGAAGACATGCATTTCCTGAAAGGCAGCGCTTTAAGCCTTGGCTTTGACAGGTTTGGATCGATGTGCGGCGAAGGTGAAAGGCTGGCAGCAAATGGGCAATCTGACTCTGTGCCCGTATCCGCAATTTTGGCGGCTTATGATGTTTCTAAGGTCGAGTTTCTAGCGCGAATGCCACCTGGCAGCCCTTAAATCAAGAACTGGGAAAGGTCTTCGTTTTCGGTAATGTCTTGATATGTCATGCCGGCCAATTCCATTCGTGCGCAGATCGATGGGAAATCTGCGGCGTCTTTTGCCTGTATCCCGATGAGTACCGTCCCAAAGTTTCGCGCGGATTTCTTAAGGTATTCAAACCGGGTGATGTCGTCATCCGGCCCCAAAATGTTCAAAAAATCCTTCAAGGCGCCGGGGCGTTGTGGGAATCGCAAAATAAAATATTTCTTGAGGCCTGAATATTTCAACGCGCGCTCTTTTACTTCTGGCAGACGTTCAAAATCGAAGTTACCGCCAGAGGTAACGCAAACAACACGCTTGCCCTTTATCTGATCTTTGATGTCTTTCAATATATCAACAGACATGGCGCCAGCAGGTTCCAGCACAATGCCTTCAATGTTCAAAAGCTCAATAATTGTGATGCAAATGCGATCTTCTGGCGCGGCCAAAACATGGGTTGGTTTGACGTTTTTCAGTGCTTGAAAGTTACGGTCGCCAATGCGCGCAACGGCAGCACCGTCGACGAAACTGTCAACATGATCCAATGTCACTGGCTTGCCTGAAGAAACTGCTGCCGCCAAACTTTGACCGCCAAAAGGTTCAGCGAACCGAAATTCCGTATCGGGTGAAACCGATTTAAAGTAGCTGACCACACCCGATGCAAGACCGCCGCCACCGACTGGAAGGATGACCATATCGACGGGACTATCCGATTGTTCGATCATTTCGACAGCGACGGTAGCTTGGCCTTCGATGACATCATCGTTGTCAAAAGGGGATAGAAAAACCGCACCTTGCTGCGCGCAATATTCTTTTGCTGCGGCCAGCGTGTCTTCGAAGTAATCGCCTACAAGTTCGATTTCAATATTCGCGCCACCAAAAATCCGGGTTTTGTTGACTTTTTGCTGGGGCGTGGTGATCGGCATGAAAATCACACCGTTAACATTAAAATGCCGACACACAAAAGCGACACCCTGCGCATGATTTCCAGCTGAGGCGCAGACGAAAAGCGGGTTCTTTGGCGCTTGCACCAAATGCTTGCGCATTGCGTTGAACGCCCCGCGAATTTTGTAAGACCGAACAGGCGAAAGGTCTTCGCGTTTCAGGTAAATATCTGCGTTGTAAATCTGGCTTAAATGCTCGTTCTTTTGCAGCGGCGTCTCGGTAAAAAGCGTGCGCATTTCTTCTCGGGCGGCGACGGCATTAGCAACGAAATCTGGCATGGTCTTAGCTTTCCGGTTCACAAGCCGCATCTTTGACAAATGCTTGGGGTCGATACAACATCAGTTTTGGCGCGGAATCCGTCTCGGCCCGTTGCTTATGCTTGTGAAAGAGCATAGACCGCCCGCCAGAACCCCAACATTAAACGGAGATGCGCCCGTGTCTGCACCTAAAAAAGTCGTTCTTGCCTATTCTGGCGGCCTTGATACATCGATTATTCTGAAATGGTTGCAGACCGAATATGAGTGCGAAGTGGTGACTTTCACAGCCGATCTAGGTCAGGGTGAAGAACTGGATCCTGCCCGCGCAAAGGCAGAATTACTTGGGATTAAACCCGCAAACATCCATATAGAAGATGTGCGCGAAGAATTTGTGCGCGATTTTGTCTTTCCGATGTTCCGGGCCAATGCGGTTTATGAAGGCCTGTATCTGCTGGGCACAGCAATCGCACGACCTTTGATTTCTAAGCGATTAGTTGAAATTGCGGCTGAATGTGGTGCCGACGCGGTGGCACATGGCGCGACCGGCAAGGGTAACGATCAGGTCCGGTTTGAATTGGCAGCTTATGCGTTGAACCCTGACATCAAGGTGATTGCACCTTGGCGGGAATGGGAACTGACCAGCCGGACCAAATTGCTGGAATTTGCGGAAGAACATCAAATACCTGTGGCCAAAGACAAACGCGGTGAAGCGCCGTTTTCGGTTGATGCGAACTTGCTGCATACTTCAAGCGAGGGCAAAGTTCTGGAAGACCCAGCCGTAGAAGCGCCTGACTATGTATATCAACGCACCGTGCATCCAGAAAGCGCGCCCGATAAGCCCGAATTCATTGAAATCACATATGAAAATGGTGATCCGGTCGCGATTGACGGCAAGGCACTCAGCCCGGCTGAGATGCTGACTGCGTTGAACGGGTTGGGCGGCAAACACGGCATTGGGCGGCTTGACTTGGTTGAAGGTCGTTTCGTCGGCATGAAGTCACGCGGCATCTATGAAACCCCGGGTGGCACGATCATGCTGGAAGGCCATCGCGGCATTGAAAGCATCACGCTTGATCGGGGTGCAGCGCATCTGAAAGACGAGCTTATGCCGAAATACGCCGAACTGATTTATAACGGTTTCTGGTTTAGCCCGGAGCGCGAAATGTTACAGGCGCTTATTGATCGCAGTCAGGAATTCGTATCGGGAACCGTGCGCTTGAAACTGTACAAAGGATCGGTTCAAACTGTTGGCCGCTGGTCGGATTACAGCCTTTATTCGGAACAACACGTCACGTTTGAAGACGACCAAGGCGCTTACGATCAAAAAGACGCGGGTGGGTTTATCAAGATCAACGCTTTACGATTGCGGCTTTTGGCAATGAGGGATCGACGGGGCTGATTTGCCGCTGGATTTTGCTGTAATGCAACAAGTGGCCAAAAACCCGTAAATTTCGCAATCTTTTACCAATCTAATATTAGGACCTGCTATTGTTTCCAGATCGTACGCAATCCGACAGATAAGAGATCGCCGCGACAAGAGCAGAGTTAACCGCAGTCAAAGGGGCATACTGTGGCACAATGGACATTTGAAATATATGAAGTTCCGAACTCATATTTGAGCGGCGGAGGTTCACCAACGATTACTGACGTTCTCTCGATCAGGATCCAGGACGGTGATTCCGATTTGGATGCGAACGAGGGGGATGACCCCGGTGGATCGCAAAGAATTTTCGTTGATGGTGTGCAAGTTGATTCGTACGAATTCTATTATGACGACACGATAACAATTAATGGCGCTACGGAAACTGTTAAGACTTTCCAGCTGACGATTGATGGCACAGTCCGCACATTTATTATGAGCGACGACAACCATAACTTGCCGGGGGTGAACACTGGAGACTCGTTCGATTTAGAAGGTTACGTAGACTACACAGTAGTTCCGTATACGAATTTTGCGTGTTTCGCGCGCAACACGCGGATTGAGACTGATGCAGGAAAAGTTAATGTCGAGGACCTGAAAGTTGGCGATCGCATTAAAACCAAAGATAACGGATTTCAGCGAATTCGTTGGATTGGCCGTTCGCAATTGACGGTACGGGATTTGTTAAGGCTGCCGCATTTGCGGCCGGTTAAAATTGCCCCCCACACTTTTGGGCATGGGCTGCCAGAACGCGAGTTGCGGTTATCGCCACAGCATCGTGTCTTGATGACAGGCTGGTCTGTGCAATTAAATTTTGGGCTTGATGAGATATTAGCGCCGGCAAAATCAATTGTCGGCAAAATCGGCGTTAGTGTTGATTTGGACTGTCGGGAAGTCGAATATTTTCACATGATGTTTGACCAACATGAAGTGGTGTTCAGCGAAGGATTGCCAACCGAGAGTTTCTTGGTGGGCGACACAATTCGCAATGGCATGGATCAATCCCAACTTAACGAGATACTCGAATTATTTCCCGAACTGGCCGATTTGGAAGCTGGGCTAACGGTTTTACCAGCAAGACCAATTTTGCGAAATTTCGAAGTTCAGGCATTGGAATGTTTAGCCGCCTAAATTGCATATGCTGCAAGTTTTTCGTAATAATTAGTAGCGGCTGCGTAAACAGGTTTAAGCGTTTCAGGCACAGCTGGCAGCTTGTTTTCCACTCCGGCAAATCCAGTGGATTGCCAAACCGCTCCATACCAGTGGCTTGCCCAAACACCGTCGTCTTTGTGGCCGCCTTTTGGCCAGTTCAACATCGCGGGTTGATAAGGCAAGTCAATTGCCGAACATAATGCGTTCAACGCGGACGCTGGGTCTGCGCGGATGTGATGGCTGTCAAGAACTGGTGGGGCTTGCCCAGTGCTCTGGCAAACTTGATCGAAAAGTTCGGCCTGTTGGCGAAACCCGATGTCATCCAGTGTCGGATTCTCGCGTTTGGCTGCATAGCTGGCAATCACTCTTGCAGGATCACGGATTAGAAAAACGTTGGTGCAATCGTTGATCCAGCTTCGATCCAGTCCAGGTATCATGTGTTGGGTCATGTGCTTTTGATAAAACACAGCCGCGCCACAAGGTGCATCACCTTGGCAGGCATGAATGACTTTTTCTGCGTTGGGTTCACCTGCGGCGATGATTTCGGCACGCATTGGATGGTTAAGTCCGGTTGCCGTAAGATAGGCCGCATAAAACGGCTCGTCCCAGACGGCGCAATCATCGCGCGCGCCAAAGGCGTACATCATCGCAGTGGAGATATTACGTGGCCCTGACCACATGGCAATTTTCATGCGGTTTCCGCTTTGATCAGATCAGAATAAAGCGCGCGCAATCGTTTGGTAATCGGGCCAAGTTCGCCCGTACCGATCAGCCGCCCGTCGATTTGGGAAACTGGGGTTTGTGCGCCGAAAGTACCAGTCAAAAATGCCTCGTCGGCGCCATATGTATCGACCAGTGAATAGTTCCGTTCACGCACCGGAATGCCGTCGGCAATGCACAGGTCAATCACTTTTTGGCGCGTGATACCGTTCATGCAGTAATCGCCAGTCGACGTCCAAACCACGCCCTTGCGAACAATGAAAAAGTTGCACGCGTTGGTGGTGTTCACAAAGCCATTAATATCCAGCATCAGCGCCTCATCTGCGCCTGCCTTTTCCGCAGCAATGCAAGCCAGCACACAATTAAGTTTGCTGTGGGAATTTAGCTTGGGGTCTTGGGTCATAGGCAAGCCGCGCATGTGGGGCACGGTTGCCAGCCGGATTGGGCGAGGGATAGAAGGGCGGGAATGCTCCAGAATGATCACCATCGTCGGGCCAGATCTCGACAGCGAAGGGTGCTGAAACGGTTTTACCTTCACACCGCGTGTGATCATAAGGCGGGCATGGGCGTCGCTGTGCATGTCATTGGCAATTCGCGTGGCCTCAAGCGCCGCAATCACGCCAGCGCGGTCCATACCGATATCAAGGTCTATTGCCTTAGCTGCCTCAAACAAACGATCCATGTGCTCGTCAAGAAACGCCCATTTATCGTTGTAAAGTCTAAGCCCCTCCCAAACGCCATCGCCCAACATAAATCCACTGTCATACACTGAAACTTTAGCCTGATCGCGCGGCACGATCTGCCCATCCACATAGATCAGGATGTTTTCGTTTCTGGTGTCATCTTCCGCTTGATGGGTGGTGATTTCCTGAGTCATGGATGCTCCGCTTTGTTTTACAAATGATATGCTGCAATTCAGGCGAGGCCAAGACGTTTCAGTTTTTCACCACCGCGTGAGCTCACGCCCATGTCAGTTGTATTTCAATGGGATCAGCGGGAAAACTCCATAACACGAAAGGATACTTTATGACCCCATCACGCCCCGCCATCCTGTTTTTCGCAATTCTCTTTGGTCTTGCCTTACAAGCCTCTGTCGCAAATGCCCGTGATATCCAAACAGCGATTGTTGCTGGTGGTTGCTTTTGGTGCGTTGAGTCTGATTTTGACAAAGTGAACGGCGTGGTTTCAACCACGTCTGGCTATACCGGGGGAACTACAGAAAACCCGACTTATAAGAAAATCAGCAAAGGCGGGACGGGCCATTATGAGGCCGTGAAAATCAAATTTGACGCAGACGTTATTTCGTATCGCGAACTGATCGATATCTTTTGGCGCACGGTTGATCCATTGGACGCAGGCGGGCAGTTTTGTGATCGTGGCGACAGTTATCGCACGGCGGTATTCGCTAAAGGCAAATCCCAACTTGACGCGGCCCAAGCCTCGAAATTATCGGCGGATGCAGCTATTAACGGCAAAATCGTAACGCCGATAATCAGCGCCAGCAGGTTTTACCCTGCCGAAGCCTATCACCAGAATTATTATCTGGGTAAGAAACGAGTGGTGACACGGTTTGGATTGGTTCCGCAGGCTACCGCCTATAAGAAATACCGCAAAGGCTGTGGACGCGACAAACGCGTTCGACAAATTTGGGGTGATGCCGCGCCTTTTGCGGGATCCTAGATAAACTGCGCGCCGTTGCGCATTAGAACTATTCGGATTGCCATAATAGCCAACAACACAACCAGCGGCGCAAGGTCAAGACCACCCATGTCTGGTAGAAAACTGCGAACCCGGGAATAGATCGGGTTGAGCAGGCGGTTTAGACCGAACCAGACTTGTGCCACGATCGGTTGGCGCAGATTGAGCACCTGAAAATTTATAAGCCAGCTCATAATTACATGGGCGATCACGATGTACCAAACGACATTAACGACCGTTAGCAAAATAATAATGATTGAGCCCATCTTTGTATTCCGATCCTGTTTTCAACTGTCTCTGAATTAGTCAGCCAAACTGCATTGCGCAAGGGCAAGTAACGGTGTTGCTTGCGCTTGTGCGCCGAAATGGTCAGGAAGGCGCGACTTAAGTCTTGCAGGACCACGCCAATGTATCCAATTTTTCGCTTTGCCAAAGAGATGGCCATCTTTCGCCGCGCGCCAAAAATGGACCTAGGCGATGTGCATATCTCTAGCCACGTTTGCTGGCCTTGGGACGTGGATCCGTGGATGGAACTTAACAATGGCCGCGCGCTGACGCTGTATGACCTTAGCCGTTTACCGATGGCTTATCGCAGCGGGTTAATCACGCTGGTGAAGGAAAAGGGATGGCAAATGGCGGTGGCTGGGGCATCTGTTCGGTATCGACGACGGGTGCGAATGTTTCAGCGGTTTACCACACACAGCACGATATTAGGTTGGGATGACCGGTTTTTCTATTTCCAACAATCCATGTGGAGCAGGGGCGAAGCGACCTCTTCTTTACTGGCACGAATGGCGGTTACTGACAGTAACGGAATACTAGCCCCGGCAGAGGCTGCGGTCGCACTT
The DNA here is from genome assembly GCA_047622625.1 of Paracoccaceae bacterium. Lineage (GTDB taxonomy): Bacteria > Pseudomonadota > Alphaproteobacteria > Rhodobacterales > Rhodobacteraceae > UBA5972. The sequence goes on from JBLHMX010000006.1 coordinate 7,451, forward strand.
GGCTGGTGCACGGCATCGCCGGAACTGCCTGAATACGTAAGCGCCTGGATCAATGCTGAAGCCAAACGGCCCTGGCCACCAAAGGTATAACTTTTGCTTGGCTTAAATTGCCTTGCCCTAAAGCCCTGAAACCTGTCTTATCTTGCAAAACAAAAGGGACGGGAAAAAATGGCGGAAATATCGCAGAAGAAACGTATCTGGGGCTGGATGTTTTTTGACTGGGCCAGCCAGCCCTATAACACGCTTTTGTTGACGTTTATTTTCGGGCCCTATTTTGCGGCGATTGTTTCGCAGTACTTTCTTGGCACCGGATTGGCAGAAGAAGCCGCTGATGCAAAGGCGCAGGCGATTTGGTCATTGGGCTTAACGGTTACCGGACTTATTATTGCGTTTTCCGCACCAATTCTGGGGGCGCTGGCCGATCTTTCAGGCCGCCGCATGCCCTATATCTATTTCTTTTCGGTACTTTACGTGATCGGCTCGTTTGCCCTTTGGTGGACTTATCTTGATGCGTCGAACTTTTGGTTGATGCTAGTGATGTTTGGCATTGGGTTTATTGGAATGGAGTTCACGACGATCTTTACCAACGCGATGTTGCCCGACCTTGGAACCGACGAAGAGATCGGGAAGATGTCTGGTTCGGGCTTTGCTTTTGGCTATTGGGGCGGGGTTCTGGCGTTGTTTATCTTTTTATTGCTATTTGTCGAACAACCTAACGACAAAACTCTGATTGGGCTTGATCCGGTCTTCGGCCTTGTCAATGCCGAGGCCCGCGAAGGCACACGATTAGTTGGGCCTTTTTCGGCTATTTGGTTCATCGTTTCGATGTATTTCTTTTTCGCTTGGGTTAAGGAAAAACCGCGCAAGCCCGGCGCAACGCCTGCACGCGTTGGCAACGCGGTAAAAGAATTGCTAGTGACATTGAGATCCCTTCCAGGGCGCAAAAGCCTGTCGGCCTATTTGGGGTCGTCCTTACTGTACCGCGATGCGTTGAACGGGCTTTATGGTTTTGGCGGGGTTTACGCGACGCTAGTGCTAAATTGGTCTCTAACTTCCGTCGGAATTTTTGGCATCATCGGCGCAATTTCGGCGGCGGTATTCTCGTGGGTTGGCGGCAAGGCCGATGCAAAATTTGGCCCTAAACCCGTGATCGTATTCTGTATCATCGTGCTGATCGGCGTTTGTTCGATCATCGTTGGCATGACGCGCGAAAGCTTTTTCGGTATTCCATTGGTCGAAGGGTCTAGCACACCTGACATCATATTCTTTGTCTGTGGTAGCATCATCGGAGCAGCAGGCGGCGCATTGCAGGCGGCATCTCGTACAATGATGGTTCGTCATGCAGATGCTGATAAAGCAACCGAAGCGTTTGGTCTTTATGCCCTATCTGGCAAAGCCACAGCATTTCTGGCGCCGGGCCTAATCACCATCGCCACGATCTGGACCCAGTCACCCCGCCTTGGCATCAGCCCACTGGTTGGGTTGTTCGTTCTTGGCCTGATTCTGTTGATCTGGGTGAACCCTCGAGGTGTCAAAACGGCGTGATGCTAGGGTTTCTGCGAACTATTCTTTTTGGTGTTCTGGCGGTTTTGCTTCTTGCCGGGACCAGTCATGTGGAAAAGAAACCTAGCGACCCGCTGGCCAACAAGTTGTTTGGGGCACATGACAAAGGCTCCAAACAAAAACCGAAAGTCTTCGGATATTATGCAAAAGGCTGCCTGGCAGGGGCACAGCAATTGCCGGAAACCGGGCCGACATGGCAAGCGATGCGGCTTAGCCGAAACCGCAATTGGGGTCATCCAGATCTGATTTCATTTATTGAACGCCTTAGTATCAAAGCCAACAAATTCGGCTGGGCCGGGCTTTTTATTGGGGACATGGCGCAACCACGCGGCGGGCCGATGACCAGCAGTCACGCCAGCCACCAGACCGGGCTGGATGTGGATATCTGGATGCTGCCACCAAAGCGTTTGGATTTGACCCGTTCAGATCGCGAGAAAATCAGCTCGATCGCCGTGCGATCTGCGGATCAGCGTTCGATCACCGAAAACTGGACCGCGACCCATATGGCGGTCTTGAAAGCTGCGTCTAAAGATAAAGCAGTAGATCGGATATTCGTGGCTGCTGCGGTTAAAATCGACATGTGCAACAAGGCAGGCAAAGATCGGAAGTGGCTGAAAAAAATTCGCCCGCTATTTGGTCACCACACGCATTTTCATGTCCGGCTGAAATGCCCTAAGGGATCGCCGAAATGTATCAAGCAAACCCCAGTGTCTAAGATTTCCAAAGGTGATGGGTGCGATAAATCGCTGACTTGGTGGGTGACGGATTATTTAGTCAAACCCAAGGTCGATCCTAACAAAAAGAAAACAAAGAAAAAGAAGAAGAAAGTAGTGGCCAAGCCCAGACCACGCCGCGCGCGGCAAATGATCATGGCCGATTTACCGCGACAGTGTGACGGTGTACTCCACTCCAAATGATCCGGTTTCTTACCCCTTTATTCACGCTGTTTGCGCTGCCATTAATGGCGGCAGATTTGGTGTTGGAAAGTAGCTTTGTTTGGTCAAGTGAAGCGGAACTGTTCGGCGGGTTTTCCAGCCTTGAAGTATCAAAAGACGGGCGGAAATTTACCAGCACCTCAGATCGTGGCGCGATTGTTACAGGCGTATTATTGCGTGAGGACGGGAAGATTACAGGCGTCGCCAACGCCGAAATTCAACCCTTACTAGACGCAAAGTCACAGCCACTTGCCAATTACTTTGTAGATGCCGAAGGACTGGCAATTGATGGCAAAGGCAGGATGTTCATTTCGTTCGAAGCTGACCACAGGGTTTGGCGATATGATGCGATTAGCGCCAAACCTGTGAAACTAGATACACACCCGGGTTTCAAGGATTTGCAGAATAATTCCGGGTTGGAAGCTTTGGCAATTGATGCTGCAGGCACGCTTTATACCCTGCCCGAACGCTCGGGCGAATGGGATCGCCCATTTCCGGTTTTTCGCTATCGCAACGGTAAATGGGATGACGCGCTTGAAATCCCACGTCGCGATAAGTTTTTGCCAGTTGGGGCAGATTTCGGCCCAGATAGCTGGTTCTATCTACTAGAGCGGGATTTTGCTTGGTATGCGGGCTTTTCCAGCCGGATACGGCGGTTTCAGGTGACAGATAAGGGGTTCGTCAATGAGGAAATCCTGCTGACAACTGGGTTTGGCACGCACGGCAACCTTGAAGGCATCGCAGTTTGGGAGAACGATGAAGGCGGTATTCGGCTGACAATGATTGCAGACGACAATTTCAGCGGGTTTTTGAGCACGGTGATTGTTGAGTACGTGGTCGTGCGGGCGGAGTAGGGCTTGAAAGTTTGCAGTAGGTTGCAGTGTGAGGTGGCCCCCTTCCGGCCATTCACGGGATATTTTACTTGGCCATCCGTGAAAAAATCTACTACCGCAGAGTCATGACTTACAATTACGACAAGTTATACAGTGAGACGCCAGATGCCTTAGGAGAGCCCATCCAAGTATTTGTTGATTTCTTCAACAAGCTTGAGCAGGAGAATCTCCGAGTTTTAGATGTTGGGTGTGGGCAGGGAAGGGACGCGTTGTTCATTGCGCGACTGGGTCACAGAGTTGTTGGTGTAGATATCTCCCCTAATGGCATCCGGGATCTATTGGCTGCTGCGAATAGGGAAAAGCTGCCTGTCGAAGGTGATATTGCTGACGTAGCAACCTACGCGCCCGATGGTATGTTTGATCTCATTCTAATTGATCGAACCCTGCACATGCTTCCTAAGGATGCACAGCTATCCACTTTAGGGAAACTACTTGATCACGTAGCCAAAAATGGGTTGGTGTTGATTGCTGACGAGGCATCAAACATTGGCGACTTTGCGAGTGTGATTTCAGCCCACCAATTGGGCTGGCAGCAAGAGTTCGTAAAACGCGGGTACTTGTTCATCCGTAGAAACTAGTAAATCAGTGGGCACCAAGCTGCCGCTGATCTTTTCGTCAACCACTCACGTCACCCTTCTTCCACCTCACACCGCCCCAATTCCGCCATCGCTTCCCCTGCCGTTTCTACAAAGGTAAACAGCTCCAGATCATCGCGTGAAATCGTTCCGGCATCCGCAAGCACTTCCCAATTGACAATGCCGCGCCAGAAATCTTCACCGAACAGCAGGATCGGGATGCGGCCCATTCGGCCGGTTTGGATCAGAGTCAGGGTTTCAAACAGTTCGTCAAGCGTGCCAAAGCCGCCAGGAAACACCACAATCGCCTTGGCGCGCATCAGGAAATGCATTTTGCGGATGGCGAAATAATGGAAGTTGAAACACAGCTCGGGTGTGGCGTATTCGTTTGGCGCTTGTTCATGTGGCAGTACGATGTTTAGCGAAATCGATTTGCCGCCTGCGTCTAACGCGCCGCGATTTCCGGCCTCCATCACACCGGGGCCGCCGCCCGTGACAATCACATCTTCACAGCCATCGTTGCTCATGCTTTTCAGTGTGCAAAGTCGGGCGAATTCACGTGCCTCGTCGTAATATTTTGAAAGGCGGGCCAATGTTTCGGTCTTGGCATCGGCCTTGTTCACAGGGTCGGGTATGCGTGCGCCGCCAAACAAAACGACGGTGCTGCTGATGCCTGCTTCTTCCAACGCCATTTCCGTTTTCAGTAACTCAAGTTGCAGACGAACTGGTCGCAGCTCGTCCCGGCACAGAAAATCAGCGTCTGAAAACGCCAGTTGATAGGTCGGTGACCGGGTTTGCGGCGTGTCAGGAATTTCACGCGCACGCTCGATATCTGAATGGGCATTTGGGAAACGACGGGTTTTGATATTTTCGGGCATGGGGGTTCCCCTACAATTTGATGTCGCTGATACATTGTGCGCGGCTTTAAGACGATCTATAGGCTCGATCAAAGCCTGACCAGTCACTTGTTGGAGAACATCATGTCAAACGCTGCCTTAGAAACTGCCATCGAAGCTGCATGGGAAGATCGTGATGCGATCTCGCCTGCCACAACGGGTGAAACCCGCGAGGCAATAGAAGATACATTGAACGCGCTGGATAGCGGTTCGTTGCGCGTGGCCGAACCGCGCCCAGATGGCAATTGGCATGTAAACCAGTGGGCCAAAAAGGCAGTTCTATTGGGCTTTCGTATCAAAGATATGGAGCCCCATGAAGGCGGCGCGCAAGGCGGCGGCTGGTGGGACAAGGTTGATAACAAGTTTAAAGGCTGGGGTGAAAACCAGTGGAAAGCAGCCGGATTTCGGGCTGTTCCAAACTGTATCGTGCGTAAATCCGCCTTTATCGCCCCCGGCGTCGTGTTGATGCCGTCTTTCGTGAATATTGGTGCTTACGTAGATTCAGGCACAATGGTCGACACTTGGGCGACGGTCGGGTCTTGCGCACAAATCGGCAAAAATGTGCACCTGTCTGGCGGCGTTGGCATTGGCGGCGTGTTAGAACCGATGCAAGCTGGCCCAACGATTATCGAAGACAACTGCTTTATCGGCGCGCGCTCTGAAGTGGTTGAAGGCTGTATCGTGCGCGAAGGTTCAGTTCTGGGCATGGGTGTGTTTATCGGCCAATCGACCAAGATCGTCGATCGCGAAACAGGCGATGTAACTTACGGCGAAGTGCCATCAGGTTCGGTAGTTGTGGCGGGCTCGATGCCATCTAAGAACGGCGTGAACCTTTATTGTGCGGTGATCGTGAAAAAAGTGGATGCGAGGACACGCAGCAAAACGTCGATCAATGAATTGCTGCGGGATTAATATCGCGTGACCGATACGCCTAAAAAACCATCACGCCAGCAGGTCTATACCCTGCTGGTCGAAGTTGGGCGCAATCCGGATGACGGATTGCCCAAAAAATCGACCGGGGCGGCCCTGATGATCTATGCCAGTGGCATTGACGAGGGCGAAGCGGTGCGTGAAACCGTTGCCATCCTGAAACAGGCGGATATGGCGCCGTTGGATGTTTCGGGTTACGGCACCCTTGAAGAACGCGAAGCCGAGGGCCATGATATACCAGACGAGGAGCGTGCGTTGATGGCACGAGCCCTAGAAGAAAATTCGGTGATCGTGGCGCAGATGACGCCGTTTTATGACTCCGTTGCAAAAAGGGCGAACAATGACGACTTATGACAGCAACGGTGCCGAAATAGAAGATGGCGACACGGTTATGGTCATCAAGGATCTCAAAGTTAAGGGCATGTCCAAGACCCTGAAGCGCGGCAGTCAGATCAAAGGTGTGCGCCTGACTGGCAATCCAGAACAGGTTGAATGCCGGATCGGTAAATCGACGATTGTTTTGAAAACAGAATTTATGAAGAAGGTCTGATGTCCGCAATATTCCTTGATCTTGATGGTACGCTGATTGATCCCAAAGAAGGGATCACCATGTCCATCCAACATGCATTGCGCGCGCTTGGCGCCGAGGTGCCTTCGCAAAACGAACTAACTTGGTGCATCGGCCCACCTCTGCATGACAGTTTTCGCATCCTGCTTGATGGCCACCAAGACGTGAGTGAAGCGATGGCATTGTACCGCGAGCTTTATACAGAAAGCGCCATGTACGAGGCGGATGTTTACGACGGCATTGGCGAAATGCTGATGGGGCTACGTGAAACAGGTCTGCCTTTGTATATCGCCACATCAAAACCACATGTTTACGCTAGCACGATCGCTGATCATTTTGGTCTTTCGCATTATGTTGACGGTCTGTATGGATCCGAACTTGACGGCGAGAACTCGGATAAAACTGACCTGTTGGCCCATGCTTTGGCGGAAACCGGGGCTGATCCACATCGGTCTGTGATGATCGGGGATCGTATGCACGACATTCTGGGTGCGCAGAATAACGATATCCAAACCCTTGGTGTATTGTGGGGCTATTCCGACGACGGTGAATTGCACATGGCCGAGGCCGACGCACTAGCTGGCGCGCCAGAAGAAGTGGTTGAGATTGCCCGCGAATTACTGGGTTTGGACAACGAATGAACCAGCCGATTGATCCAGTGGCCTTGACTGCCGAATTGATCAGATGCCCGTCAGTTACGCCTGTTGAAGGCGGTGCAATTGCGTTGCTGGAAAAATTTTTGGCCAAGGCCGGATTTACTTGTACGCGGGTTGATCGCGGTGATGTGGCAAATCTGTTTGCCCGTTGGGGCCAAGGCAATAACGGGCGTACATTTGGCTTTAATGGTCATACAGATGTTGTGCCGGTTGGGGATGCGGATGCTTGGACTGTTGACCCGTTTGGGGCAGAAATCCGGGATGGTATTTTATATGGGCGCGGCGCCACAGATATGAAATCTGGTGTGGCGGCATTTGCCGCGGCGGCGATTGATTTCGTACGGGAAACACCGCCCAACGGCTCGATCGTTTTGGCGATTACCGGGGATGAAGAAGGTGTGGCCGTTGATGGTACAGTCGCGCTGTTGGATTGGATGAACGCCAAAGACGAAAACATTGATCATTGCCTTGTGGGCGAGCCAACTTGCCCCAATGAGATGGGCGAGATGATGAAAATCGGACGGCGCGGTTCGATGACAGGGTTTTTCACGGTGATCGGCAAGCAAGGCCATTCGGCCTATCCGCATCGCGCCAACAATCCGATGACCGCGATGGTGCGTCTGATGGATCGACTGGCAGCGCATGAACTGGATCAAGGCACGGATCATTTTGACGCGTCAACACTGGCGATCACCACGATTGATACTGGGAACGTGGCGAACAACGTGATCCCTGCCCAAACAAAAGGCACGGTCAATATTCGTTTTAACGACACCCATTCATCAGCGGACTTAATCGCTTGGTTGCGGGCCGAGGCAGATCGAGTTCAGGCCGAAACCGGGGTAACCATTGAAATGCGGATGCAAGTTTCCGGTGAAAGTTTCATAACTGATCCGGGTGAATTGTCTGATTTGATCGGCACGGCGGTTGAAGCTGAAACAGGGATAAAGCCCACGTTGTCAACGACCGGTGGCACTTCGGATGCGCGGTTCGTCAAAAATCACTGCCCAGTTGTGGAGTTTGGTTTGGTCGGCAAAACAATGCACCAGGTTGATGAATGTGTACCGATTGAACAGATCGTGCAGTTAAAGGCGATTTATACCCGCATCCTTCGGGGTTATTTTGGCCAATAGGCCCACACTTGTTATCATGGTGAAAGAACCGCGCCCAGGTCGGGTTAAAACCCGTCTAGGGGCCGATATCGGGCTGGTGCAATCGGCGTGGTGGTTTCGCCATCAAAGCCAGCGGTTGATCCGCAAGTTATCCAATGATCCACGGTGGCAAACGGTTTTGGCAGTTTCGCCGGATGCAGAAGGTTTAGCCAGCCGTAGTTGGCCGAGCAATGTTGCGCGTGTTCCACAAGGGCAAGGCAATCTAGGGGACCGCATGGCACGGGTGTTTCGCAATACTTTGCCTGGGCCTGTGGCCATTATCGGAGCAGATATTCCCGATATCTCGCCCAAACATGTTGCCCGCGCGTTTCGCGCCCTTGGAAATCACGACGCGGTGTTTGGCCCGGCTTTTGATGGCGGATATTGGCTTGTCGGGCTGAAATGCAACGCACGCGTTCCACCGGGAATTTTCAAGGGTGTGCGTTGGTCCAGCGAATTCGCTTTAGCGGATTCCGAAGCCTCGCTTAAAGGGAGGCAGATCGCGCGGATTGAAACCTTGCAAGATATCGACACGGCTAAGGATCTATGAGTTTTCCCCATGACGCTGTTGGTTCTGCATGCTAAGGGGCGCATATGAAAAATTTCCCCAGCAAAGCTGAAGTGATCCGTTGGATCGAAGAAAACCCGACCAAAACTAACAAGCGAGATGTTGGGCGGGCCTTTGGCATTAAAGGTGCTGCGCGTATTGATCTTAAGCGCATGCTGAAAGAGCTGACCGCGGAAGGCGTGTTGAAAAAAAGTCGCAAAGCTTATCGCGACCCTGAAAGCTTGCCGCCGGTTTCCGTGGTGGCAATTACAGGGCCAGATAGCGACGGTGATTTGTTTGCGGTTCCTGTCGAATGGGAAGGCGAGGCGACGCCGCCACGCATCTTGATGATTGCCAAAATGGGTGAAAAAGCTTTGGCCGCTGGCGAGCGAATTTTGGCGCGACTAGAGCCGGTCAAAGACCAAGACCATGCGTATGAAGGACGATTGATCCGCAATATCGGCAGCGCCCCTTCAAAGTTGTTAGGGCTTTTCCGAGTTGGTTCAGACAGCAATCGCATCGTACCAATTGATAAAAAGTCAGACAATGAATGGCTTGTGCCTGATGGAGCAACTCACGGCGCAAAAGATGGCGAATTGGTGGAGGCGGAACAGATCGGGCCGCGCGGTCGCATGGGATTGCCAATAGCCAAGATCGTTGCTGTCCTAGGTGATCCATCAGCGCCGAAATCTGTATCGCTATATGCGATCCACGCCCACGGTATCCCAGACGAATTTCCCAACGATGTGGTTTTAGAGGCGGAAAACGCGCAGCCGGTCAATCTTGACAAACGCGAAGACCTGACCGACCTGCCACTGGTCACAATCGATCCCGCCGATGCGCGTGATCACGATGACGCCGTCTATGCCCACGCCGATGATGACTCGGCCAACGAAGGTGGGTATGTGGTTTGGGTCGCGATTGCCGATGTTGCGCATTATGTGACTCCCGGCTCGAAACTTGAGCTCGAGGCTAAAAAACGCGGCAACTCTACCTATTTCCCGGATCGTGTCGTGCCGATGCTACCCGAGGCTTTGTCAGGTGATCTGTGTTCATTGCATGAAGGCGCTGTGCGCCCATGTTTGGCCGTTCGCATGGTCCTGAATGCAGCGGGTGATAAGGTTGGTCACAGGTTCACGCGTGGGCTGATGAAATCTCAAGCTTCTCTAAACTACATTCAAGCGCAAGCCGCACAAGACGGCACGCCTGACACCCAGACAAAGCCATTGTTGGAAACCGTAATTCAGCCGCTATACGCGGCTTATAACTTGGCCCTTAAAGAACGCGCCAAACGCCAGCCCCTGCATCTTGATCTGCCTGAACGCAGGATTGAACTGTCTGACGATGGGCAAGTATCTTCGGTGGCATTTCGTGATCGGTTCGACGCCCATAAGCTGATCGAAGAGTTTATGATCTTGGCAAACGTTTGCGCGGCCGAAACGCTGGAAGCAAAGAAACAGCCGTTTCTATATCGCGTGCATGAAGCGCCTTCACCCGAAAAGTTGGATGGGCTGCGCGAGGTTGCCATAGCTTCTGGTTTGGTGTTGGCCAAAGGTCAGGTTGTGAAAACCCAACACTTAAACCGGTTGCTAGATGCGGCGGCAGGAACTGATAATTCCGAACTTATCAGCATGTCAGTGCTGCGTTCGATGACGCAGGCCTATTACGCGCAATCGGGCTCGGGCCATTTCGGGTTGAACCTGCTTCGCTATGGCCATTTCACATCGCCCATACGCCGTTATGCCGATTTAATCGTACACCGCGCCTTAATATCGGCGCATGGCTGGGGCGATGATGGATTGTCGGCAAGTGACATCGAAAACATGGAACAACTCGGCGAAGCGATTTCGGTGACCGAACGGCGTTCGATGTTGGCAGAACGCGATACCAATGATCGGTATCTTGCTGCCTATTTGTCTGAACGCGTTGGCAATGAATTTGAAGGCAAAATATCCGGCATAGCGCGATTTGGGCTGTTCGTGCGTCTTAGTGAAACTGGGGCCGATGGATTGATACCAATATCAACCCTTGGCCGAGAATTCTTCCACCATGACGCAGACACACAGACCCTGACTGGTGAAAAATCCAGGTTGGTTCTGAGGTTGGGTCAAAAAACCACCATCCGTTTGGCAGAGGCTGTGCCGATCACAGGTGGATTGATGTTTGAATTGCTGGCCGTTGAAGGCAAGACGATGCCAAAAGGTGGCGGTGGTAAAGGTGGGCGCAGTTACGGTGGGCGTTCTGGCAAGAAGCGTAAAATCGTCCGGCGCAATCGCAGCGGCTAAGGTTTAGGCGTTCAATGGCCGACGCTGTGTTTCAGGGCTTTGTGCAATCCGGGTTTCACGCTAAACAAGTGGAAAAGAAATCGAGCAAAGGCTTTCACATGCGTAAATTACTCGGGCTGGTCAGTGTGTTGACTGCGTTAAGTGCTGGATTAACTGCGCACGCCAGTACATCCGTCGAAAGTCTGGATAAACGCCCAAAAGCGCGGCCTGTTGAAGCCGTTGCAACAGAAATTCGGGTTGCTTCTTCGAACGCGCGGTTTGATCTCTGGGTTAAAGCATTTCGGCCAAAGGCGCTGGCAAAAGGCATATCGGCCAAAACTTATGACCGAGCATTTAGCGGCGTAAATTACGACCCGTCAGTAATTGAAAAAGATCGCAACCAAAGCGAGTTTACCAAGCAGATTTGGGACTATTTGGATACGGCGACTTCTGAAACCCGCGTTAGAAACGGTAAGAAGGCGCTATCCAAACATCGTAATTTGTTAAAGAAGATCGAAAAGACATACGGCGTTGACCACAAAGTTGTGTTGGCGATTTGGGGCTTAGAAAGCGCTTACGGCGCACAAAAAGGCAGTCGTGGCGTCATCGAAAGCCTGGCAACCCTGGCCTATGATGGGCGCCGATCAAAGTTTTTTCAGGCGCAATTAATTGCAGCGCTTCAGATCATTCAGGCGGGCGACATCCGCGCCAATGAAATGAAAGGTTCTTGGGCCGGTGCAATGGGCCATACGCAGTTCATTCCCACCAGTTATCTTGGATTTGCTCAGGATTTTCGTGGCGATGGCAGGCGGAATATCTGGGAAGACGATCCAGCAGACGCCCTTGCTTCGACCGCGAATTATTTGAAAAAACATGGTTGGGTGCACGGTCAGCCTTGGGGTCTTGAAGTGCGATTACCTGGCGGTTTTGATTATTCCCAGACCAGTGAACGAGTGAAAAAACCGGTCGCCAGTTGGCGGGCGATGGGGGTGACCACGATTGATGGCGCACGTATTCCCGATCATGGAACTTCGTCCATATTACTGCCTGCAGGATCAAAAGGCGCGGCGTTCATTATCTTCAAGAACTTTCAAGTTATCGAACGCTATAACACGGCCGACGCCTATATTATTGCAGTTGGGCATCTGGGCGACCGAATTGCCGGTGGCGATGTTATTCAAGCAAAGTGGCCGCGCGGGGAAAAGGCCTTGTCGTTCAAACAGAAAAAACAGATGCAAAGGCTGTTGCGGCGGCGTGGCATCAAAATGGAAAAGATTGATGGCATCGTTGGACCTGATACAATTGCCGCGATCCGGGCATTTCAAACTGCAATCGGCGTTAAGCCCGATGGGTACGCAACAACGGATTTGCTGACGCAGCTTAAAAAGAACAAGCAAAAGATCAACAACTAGCCCTTGGCCTTGCCCCAGTCAGCTGATTGCATTTCGCGCAACCTTGATGCCGTTCGCTCGAATTCAAAAGCACCTGCGCCTTCTAGATACAGCGCCTCGGGCTCGGCTGCTGCCGAGCATATAAGTTGCACTTGGGCCTCGTAAAGCGTGTCGATTAGGGTGACGAAGCGCTTTGCCTCGTTGTTTTTTGCACGCGACAATATCGGAATATCGTCCAAAATCAACACCCGAACCGCATTGGCGATGGCCAGATAATCTGCAGGTCCAAGCGGCTTTTGGCACAAGTCCGCAAATGTCGCCCGGGCACTACCGTTGTGAAATTTCGGCAATGTAACAGTGCGTGTTTTTATTCGCAGCATCAGGCTTTCACTGCTGCCATTGGTTAAATCATGCCAAATTGACTCTAACTGAGCAGTTGCTTCTGCGCCAAGCGGTGTGAACCAAGTTTGCTGGCCCCGCAGTCGATCCTGACGATAATCGATTTCGTTGTGCAGATGATGAACCGTCATTTCAGTTTCTAACTGTGCAATGAAAGGTAGAAATAGTTGTCGGTTCAGACCATCTTTATACAAATCATTCGGCAAACGGTTTGACGTCGTTACGATCGTCGTTCCCAATTGCAATAGCTTTTCAAACAACCGCCCGACGATCATCGCATCCGTAATGTCAGTGATTTGCATCTCGTCAAAACAAAGCAGGCGAGCACCCTTTGCAACTGCTTTGGCTACAGATGCTATAGGGTCATTAGTGTTTTTCTGTCGGGCAAGGTGGATTTGATCATGGATTTCTTGCATGAAGGCATGAAAATGCACCCGACGTTTTCGTTTGATATCTGTCGCCGCAAAAAACAAATCCATCAGCATGGATTTTCCCGTTCCAACGCCGCCCCAAAGGTACAAGCCCCTAAGTGCATCCAATTTGCTGCTGCCAGAAAAACCGGACAGTAGTCCAGTTCGGCGGGGCGAGGTTTTTTCAAGATGGTCGCGCAAAGCCTCAAGCTTTTTCAGCGCTTGAACCTGGGCAAGATCATACATCAATGCATCGCTTGCAACCAATTCATCATATCGATTTAACAACTGCGAGCTCACCAGAATATTCCTATTTAGACCCAGTCAAAACTTCGCAAGACATAACCATTCGTGATATAAAGATCGACAAGAATTCTTTTGACCTTGGCCGTTTTTTCCAGCACCGTAACACGTTGAATGCGGTTTGGGCGGGCTATGACAAAATCCTCGACACTATTTACGCCGGTGCTGATCGGCGGTTGCGTGATTATCATGATGGGGTTCGCTATTCGCGCCTCATTTGGGGTGTTCCAGATACCGATCGCCAACGAATTTGGTTGGCTGCGGTCGGATTTTTCGTTGGCAATTGCTATTCAGAATTTGGCTTGGGGCATTGGGCAGCCGATATTTGGTGCTTTTGCAGAAAAGTTCGGTGATCGACGAGCGTTAATGCTGGGCGCAGTGGTATACGCAATTGGCCTTGTGCTATCCAGTTTTGCGGTCACGCCGGGGGCACATCAGTTTCTGGAAATATTGGTTGGCTTTGGCGTCGCCGGTACTGGCTTTGGCGTCATTCTAGCGGTAGTCGGGCGAACATCATCGGATGCAAACCGGTCTATGGCGCTGGGCATTGCCACCGCGGCGGGGTCAGCAGGGCAAGTGATCGGCGCGCCGACTGCCGAATGGTTGCTGACAATGATGCCGTGGCAGTCGGTGTTTTTGGTTTTTGCTGCAGGAATAATTTCAGTGATGGCTGTCTTGCCAATGATGAAGGTTCCAGCCCTTGCCAGCAAAGCCGAGCTTGAAGAAAGCATGGGCGCGATCCTGAAAAAGTCGATTTCGGATCCGTCATATATTTTGATCTTTATTGGCTTCTTTTCCTGTGGGTACCAACTGGCATTTGTCACCGCCCACTTTCCGGCAATGGTTACGGAAATGTGCGGCGCAATTGACCCGCATGGTACATTGGCCAGCTTAGGCATCACCACCACGTCGTCGTTAGGTGCTGTGGCTTTATCGTTGATCGGGATGGCCAATATCGTGGGTACCATCACAGCAGGGTATCTTGGAAATAGGTTTAGTCGCAAGAAGCTGTTGGCCGGGATTTACCTTGGTCGAACAATCATTGCCGGCGTATTTATTATGATGCCGATCACTCCAACCAGCGTTGTTCTTTTTTCTGTATTGATGGGATCACTTTGGCTGGCAACCGTACCATTAACCAGCGGATTGGTCGCGCATCTGTATGGTTTGCGTTACATGGGCACACTTTACGGCATTGTCTTTTTCAGTCATCAATTGGGCAGCTTTCTTGGTGTTTGGCTGGGCGGGCGGATGTACGATATTTACGGCAGCTATACGGCTGTATGGTGGGTTGGAGTTGGCGTCGGCGCGTTGTCGGCCATTGTCCACCTACCGATAAATGAAAAACCAATGGCAGAAAGGATTGCAGCGTGATGGACAAAATTGTTGACTTAAAAAAGTGGCCAATCGACTGCTTGAATACCCCTGAGGGCAAAGAATTTATTGCCAATTGCAAGGCCGAACTTGAACGCGATGGAATGTTCAACCTAGCAGGGTTTTTGCACCCCGAAACGATAGATGGCATTGTTGCAGGCGTTGTTCCAACTTTGAAAAATGACAGCTTTACCCATGAACGCCGTCACAATGTTTATTTCAAAAAACAGGTCGAGGGTGTTGACGCAAACGATCCGGTTTTGACGGAATTTGAAACCTCAAACTGCACAATCTGTGCTGATCAATTTGCCGATAGCGATGTTTTGAAGTTGTACCAATGGGAGCCCTTTCGCAAGTTTTTAGCTGCTGTAATGGAAATCGATACGCTTTATCCAATGGACGATGATTTGGCCTGCGCGAATGTTATGTCATACCGTAAGGGTCAGACCCTGAACTGGCATTTTGATCGATCTGAGTTCACCACAACGCTTTTGTTGCAAGCGCCCGAAGTAGGCGGGGATTTTCTGTATTCCACAGATTTGCGAACAGCGGACAATCCGAATTATCCAGGCGTACTACGGCTTTTGCAGGGTGAAGACGACAACATGCAAACGATGAAAGTTACAGCCGGAACGCTGAATGTTTTTCGAGGCAAAAACACACCTCACAGAGTGTCGCCCGTTGACGGAAAGACGGATCGGATCATTGCGGTGTTCTCGTATTACCAGCAACCCGGCGTCAAATTTTCGCCCGAAGAACAAATTGGTTTTTACGGACGCTCGATTTAAGTTTTGTTGGGCCCAATATGCTGTTCGCCCCTTTCGGCGGACAGCTTGACCTGCTTTTGGCGCTCACGAAATCTTATGCGGCTGCCCTCATCATATTCGTCAATGCACTGGTAGCAAGACACACCCAATTCATAGTCAGGACGGTTCATATCGGCGTCTGAAATGGGCCGACGGCAGGCATAACACAAATGATATGGTCCCTCTGCAAGGCCGTGGCCAACCGAAACACGGGCGTCAAAGACAAAGCACTCGCCGTTCCAATGGCTTTGATTTTCGGGAACTTCCTCAAGATATTTCAGAATGCCCCCTTTAAGGTGGTAAACATCCTTGACGCCTTCGCCGATCAGATAATTGGTTGATTTCTCACACCGAATTCCACCTGTGCAAAACATCGCGACGCGCTTGTTGTGAAAGCGATCTTTGTTTTCATCCCACCATTTCGGAAAATCGCGGAAACTTGCTGTATTCGGATCAACGGCATTTTCAAAGGTGCCGATGGCAACCTCGTAGTCATTTCTGGTGTCGATCAGAACAACATCATCTTGCGCAATAAGGTTGTTCCAGTCTTCCGGTAACACGTAATTTCCTACATTTGCAGTTGGATCAACTTGCGGCTGGCCCATTGTCACGATCTCTTTTTTCAATCGCACTTTCATGCGGATAAAGGGCGCGACCGTCGCTGTACTTTCTTTGTGTTCAAAATCCTGACATCCCGGCAAGGCCCGGATTGCAGCCAGAACTGTGTCGATCCCCTGTCGATCCCCTGCGATCGTTCCGTTGATGCCTTCACCTGCCAATAACAACGTGCCATGCACATTTGCCGTGTCGCACGTGACCTGCAGCGGGCCCTGAATGGTCGCCGGATCAGTAAACCGGGTAAAATGATAAAGGGCGGCAACGATGAAATTTGACATGCTTACGATATAGGCCTGCGGGTCGCGGGTGAAAAGGCAGGATTGACCATCGCGATGCGGCCTTTTAGGTCTTAACCCCACGAAGAAGGAGTCTTGGAATGCCACGCTCGGATAAAGCTCTTATCATGATCGACATTCAAAATGATTTTTGCCCCGGCGGAGCACTTGCCGTTACTGGTGGGGATGAAATCATTGATACGGTTAATCGCCTGCAAAACGACTATTCTGTAAGGGTGTTAACGCAGGACTGGCATCCGGCAGACCATTCTTCTTTCGCTGAAAATCAACCCGGCGCTGAGCCATATTCGATGATCGACATGCAATATGGCCCCCAAGTCATTTGGCCGACCCATTGTGTGCAAGGGTCTAGTGGTTCGGATTTTCACAAAGGGCTGGAAACAGATCGCGCCGATTTGATCATTCGAAAAGGCTTTCGCAGTGCGGTCGACAGTTATTCCGCATTCTTTGAGAACGACCACAAAACCCCAACTGGATTAGAAGGCTATTTGCGCGAACGTCGCGTGCACGACCTGGTGTTTGTAGGCTTGGCCACGGATTTCTGCGTTCGGTTTTCCGCTGTTGATGCGGCGAAACTTGGCTTTGGTGTGACGGTGTTAGAAAGCGCGTGCCGCGCGATTGATCTGGATGGATCCCTGGTGGCAGCGCGGCGTGATATGTTGGATCACGGCGTTAAATTGATAGATTAGACAGGTTTCAGACATGGATATTGCCAAACGCGTTTATGATCACCAGTGGAAAATTGATCCGATTTTACGATCCTTGATCGACACGGATTTTTATAAGCTGCTTATGGCGCAATCGGTTTTTCATAATCGTGCCGATACCGATGTGACCTTTAGCTTAATCAATCGCTCTAAACACATTCGGCTGGCAGATTTGATTGACGAAGGCGAATTGCGCGAGCAATTGGATCATGTGCGAACGCTTAGTTTACGACGGGGCGAAAGCACTTGGTTGCGCGGCAATATGTTTTACGGAAAACGCGCCATGTTCAGCCCGGAATTCATGGAGTGGTTCGAACACCTACGCTTGCCACCCTATCATCTGGAAAAAATTGACGGACAGTATGAGCTGACTTTCGAAGGCAAATGGCCCGAAGTGATGATGTGGGAAATCCCTGCCTTGGCGATTATAATGGAATTGCGCGGGCGCAAAGTTTTGGCCGAAATGGGGCCGTTTGAATTACAGGTTCTTTACGCACGGGCCTTGACGCGAGTTTGGGAAAAAATCGAACGACTAAAGCTGGTTAACCCACTTTCGCTTGCAGATTTCGGCACAAGACGGCGGCATAGTTTTCTGTGGCAAGACACTTGTGTGCGCGCAATGATCGAAGGGCTAGGCGATAAGTTTACGGGAACATCCAACTGTTTGATTGCGATGAAACGCGAGGTCGAAGCGATTGGTACAAACGCCCATGAATTGCCGATGGTTTATTCAGCGCTGGCCAAGAATAATACCGAATTGGCCGCAGCACCTTATCGGGTTTTGCAGGACTGGCAAAAAGAACATGACGGTAATTTGCTGATTGTTCTGCCCGATACTTATGGCACCGAAGGCTTCTTACAAAACGCGCCGGATTGGTTGCACGATTGGACCGGAATTCGCATCGACAGTGGCGACCCAGCTACAGCTGCTGAAATGGCAATTCGCTGGTGGAAAAGCGTGGGCCAAGATCCGCGTGAAAAGCTGTTGATTTTTTCTGACGGTTTGGATGTGGATAAGATTGAACAGCTAAGTGCGCAGTTTAACAATCGCGTGAAAGTCGGGTTCGGTTGGGGAACCTTGCTAACAAACGACTTTCGCGGATTGGTCAAAGACGATGCATTGTCACCGTTTTCGCTGGTATGCAAAGCAGTGTCGGCAAACGGCAATCCAACGGTCAAGTTGTCGGATAACCCAAACAAAGCGATGGGCCCAAAAGACGAGATTGAGCGGTATAAAAAGGTGTTTGGCGTTGGCGAGCAGACCGCGATGGACGTGATTGTCTAGATATTAGGCTTTATGCCTGATCCAGATATTTACGCGCAGCCCAGTTAATTCGATAAAGGTATTTCGCGTTCGCTGGATCATCTGCTGAAAGACGTGGCATCACCCAACCAAAAGACGCGAAACTGCGTAGCATCACAAACAGATGAAAACGGTCAACATCAGCCTGCTGAACCGGTTTTATTTGACCATATCCAGCCAAAATAGCGCCCTGCAAAGCTGCGAAATTTTGATCACCAATAGATTGCGACAGCGCGACCGTAAGATCGTAAAGTCGAAAACCAAAGCCGCTATCGTCAAAATCAATCAGACTTAAATTACCGCCTTGGCGAAACACATTCTCGCGCAGGGCATCGGCGTGAATAAGCCCCTGATCGGCGCCACCGTCCATATAATCCACAAGATCATCACGCGCCTTATTGCGGGCTGCCAAAACAATATCGCGGGTTTTTGCATCAAGTGCGGGGTTTTCCCAAAATCGACCCCAAAGGGGATCAGGCCCCAGGAAACCGTCAATATTCCAATTTCGCCGCGTAAATTCAGCCGGCAGGGTCATCGCGTCACTTTGCGCGTGAAGCTGAGCAAGCAGTTGTCCCAAACTTTCATAAAGCGCAATTTGTGTGTCTAAGGTCCCTTCAAGTGCTGTGCCACTTGCGCCAATTTGCCGACCCTCCGCCCAAGAGATCACAGTCGCAAATTGACCATCGGCCAGTTCGAACAACAATTCACCCGTTGTTGTCGCAATCGGCTCGGGTGCAGGAAACCCAGCATCAACAAGCTGCTTCGTCCACCAAAGCTCGCTTTGAATTTCAGCTTTTGAATTATACCCGGGCCGGTGCAGGCGCAGGGCGACTTTTTGATTTGATTTCAATGTCACGGCAAACACGGCGTTTTCCCGGTGAGATATCAGGCTTGGAATAGTTGTCGCTCCGCCCCATGCAGCAATGGCGTTTGTGGCACTGGCGATCATCATTCGACTTTAGTTTCAGTTAAAACCTGATCCAGCGTCTCAATAAGAAGGTCAGCATTGTCCTGACTAAACACCATCGGCGGTCGAACCTTAAGCGTGGCGTATTCAGTGCCGAGCCGACCCAACAAAATGCCCTTTGCTTTCATGCCTTCAACGACGTTTGCGGTAAAATCACTAGCTGGGGTCATTGTATCGTCCAGCACCATTTCAGCCCCGAAAAACAAGCCCGAGCCGCGCACGTTGCCAATGACTGGATGTTTTGACTGAAGTTCGTGCAACCGATGCAACGCATAATCACCGACGATGCGGGCGTTTTCAATCAAGCCTTCTTCATCGATAATTTCAAGCACGGCCATTGCCGCGGCACAACTAACAGGATTGCCGCCGAATGTATTGAAATAGCCAAATGCGTTTCGGAATTCTGACAAGGTGTCGTGCCCGGCGACCACAGCGGCCACAGGATGCCCATTGGCCATTGGTTTGCCGATCGTGACGACATCGGGCTTAACGCCCAGTTTTTCGTGACCCCACCAATGGCTGCCGATGCGGCCAAACCCCGGTTGAACCTCGTCTGCGATAAGAATGCCACCAGCGCGTCGCACAGCAGCAACAGCGCCGTCCAAAAAACCATCGGGAAGAGTAGGAAACCCTTCGTTGGCAAAAAAGGGGCATATGATCATGCCCGAAACACCGTGTTTAGTGGCCTGTAAATCAGCAATGGCCGCCTCTACATGGGCCGTGAAATCTGCGGCAGACAATCCGCGCAAACAATCAGGCGCAGGCACATGGCGCACGTTCGTGGCATAACCGCCAATTGGTGGTTTGCGGATCGAAAGCTGGCTAACGGATGCTGTGTTCCCATGATAAGTCATGTCAGTGGCGATGATGCCGGTTTTACTAGTCACAGCCTGTGCCATTCGCAACGCAATATCGTTGGCCTCGGACCCCGAACAAACCATGATTGCAGCGTTTAGATGGTCGTCGAACTTGGCGGTCAATGCCTCAACATAATCCAATATACCTTCGTGCAAATACCGTGTGTGCGTGTTCAACGTGGCGGCTTGTTTCGCAATTGCCTCAACGACTTTGGGATGACAGTGGCCGACATGCGGCACATTGTTATAACAATCTAGATATTCGCGCCCACGTGCATCCCAAAGGGAAACGCCAGCGCCTTTGACAATATGCACGGGCTCGTCATAAAAAGTCGAAACATTTGGCCCCAAAAGTCGCGCTCGCCGCTCCATAAGATTTTGTGTATCAGACATGTTCAGTTAACTTCTCTTTTTTCCAAATATCCTCGCGCGAAGCGCATTGGACTTTAGTCTTCATTTACCTTTCCACGCCCAGCTTTGACCCCAGCGCGGTGTGTTTTCCCATCTAATCGTCGCCGTTTTGATGCCAGTGTCGGGCGGGTTTTGATCCGACGTTTTTGTACAATCAGCGATGCACGGATCATTTCGATCAGTTTTTCTTCGGCCAGTTCACGGTTCATCATTTGGCTTCGATGCTTTTCTGCCGTTACGATGATCGCGCCTTCCTTGGTCCATTTCCGGCCAGCGATACGTTTCAAACGTGACTTGATTGCCGGGGTTAAAGCGGGGGATCGCGCAGCTTCAAACCGCAACTCGACCGCCGTTGAAACCTTGTTCACATTTTGCCCGCCGGGCCCAGAAGACCGCACGAAGCTTTCGCTTAGTTCCCAATCTTCTAGGATTATATGTTCGGTCACGCGGATCATTAACTGTTTCTATGCGTGCCTGTCCCAATTGAAAAGGGCCGCACAATCCGTGCGGCCCTTCCCTGCATTTTTAAGAGTTATGGAGGTCGATCCATCAAGGTTTCCCCTGAGTATAAGATCAAAACCTCAGAGGTCGCCGTTAAGCGGAACCCCCGTGCATTGACCTGACCATATTCTCCACCATCCCTTTAGACACTGGATCACCTCCTTCCAATTTGTTGCTGTTAGGTGTGATCGTGCCACATGTTGTGGATAAGTCAAATGTTTTTTACGCGGGTCGGACCATTAATCGGGCGACGGCCATGCGAAATGGCACCAAAGCGATCAGCGAAATTGATAATTTCACAGCAAAATCCGCAGTCGCCAGCGAGACCCACAAAGGCACAATCGGACCCTTGCCAAGTAGCGGTAGCGCCTCATTTGCCCAAGACACATCGTTGCCGGTTTCCAACCAAACCAGGCTTGCCGAAAATGCAATGGTGAAGAAAATCGCTGTATCAAGCGAGGATCCGATCACGGTTGACGCTAGTGGCGCACGCCACCATGCGCCTTGGCGTAGACGGTTGAACACAAGAATATCGACCAACTGAGCGATCAGAAATGCAGTGCCAGATCCGATAGCGATGCGTAGTGTCACCAAGGGGCCAAATTCGCCCATGATTTGCGTGCCGACAAACGAACAGGCTAGTCCAATGGTAAAACCAACCAGAACAACACGACGGGCGGCAGGGGCGCCATAAACACGGTTCATCACATCGGTGACAAGAAAGGCAAATGGATACGTAAACGCGCCGTAAGTTAGCCAGTTCCCATAAAGAAATTGAACAAGGGTGTTAGAGGCGACAACAATCGCCGCCATGGCAATGACGCCAGGCAGTAGGGTGCGGGACATGATATTCTCCGTTTTGAAAAGGTCGCGGACACTTTGACCGGATGCGCCCGGTTGGCGCAGGCCTTACAACGGCAGTTGCCGTGCCTTCAAGGGGCAAGTTATCACGCGGGCTCGTTAGATTTTAAACCCCAACGTCAATCAAAGCCGCAGCCAATATCGGGATGCTGTCTTTGTTCATCCCAGCGATATTCACCCGACTGTCACCAACCATGTAGATGCCATGTTTTTCGCGCAATTCAACAACCTGCTCAGGCGTGGCCCCAAGGCGGGAAAACATGCCGCGATGCTGGGCGATAAATCCAAAACGGTCCGAACCTGATAGGCGCTGCAATTCGGTCGCCAATTGTTTGCGCAACTCCAACATGCCAAGACGAACCGCTTCCAGTTCTGCCATCCAATCGGCCTTCAATTCTGGATCGGTCAGTATCATCGTAACCAAACGCGCCCCATGATCAGGCGGAAAGGAAAAGTTTTGGCGGTTTAGATGTGCAAGATTGCCCTGGGTGATATTGCGCGTCGCCTCATCAGGCGCGACGGCCATAACGATGCCAGTTCGTTCCCGGTAGATGCCGAAGTTCTTGGAACAACTGGCGGCGATCAGCATTTCTGGGAAACGGCTGGCCAAAAGGCGCACACCAGCGGCGTCTTCTTCCAAGCCATCGCCAAAACCTTGATAAGCGATGTCGACAAACGGAATTGCCCCTTTTGCCAGCAACAGGTCAGCAATTTTCGCCCATTCCGTAATGTTAAGATTTGCCCCCGTCGGATTATGACAGCAGCCATGCAGCAAAATAACATCACCTGATTTCACGCCATCAAGATCCGCCATCATACCTTCAAAATCAACCGCCCGTGTGTCAGCGTCAAAATACCGATAGGCGGCTGTTTTCATACCTAGATGTTTCAGAATGGATGGGTGGTTCGGCCAAGTCGGGGTCGACAGCCAAACAGTGGCATCGGGGTTGGCCATTTGCACGGTTTCCAGCACCATGTGGATCGCACCGGTGCCGCCCGGCGTTGCCGCAGCAGCAACGCGGTTGCGCGGAACGGCATTACGCAACACAAGTTGAACCATCGCATCATGATATCCAGCATCCCCGGTCAGGGATGTATAAGATTTTGTTGCTTCATCTGCCCAAAGTTGTTTTTCGGCCGCTTTGATTGCACGCATAATTGGTGTGGCGCCGCTGGCGTCTTTATAAACGCCGACCCCAAGATCAATTTTGTTTTCGCGTGGATCATCTTTGTACATCTGCATCAGTTGCAGAATGCCATCTTGCGGTTGCTCAACCAGATTATTCAGCATTGGAATTTCCTTGGTACGGCGATTAGCCGAGTTCGATTTTCAGATCATTATACATGCCCCATTCGGCCCATGAACCATCGTAAACCGCATGATGTTTGTGGCCCAAACGCTCGAGCGCCAGATTAATGATCGCGGCAGTTACACCTGACCCACATGTTGTGATGATGGGTGCGTTTATGTCGATTTTAGCATTTTCCATAATCTCAGCCAGCTTGGCATTGGATTTTAAGGTTCCGTCGCCATTGATTAACATTGGAAATGGCAGGTTTTTAGAATTCGGGATATGGCCCGAGCGCAGCCCCGCGCGCGGCTCAGGCGCCTCGCCCTTGAAACGGGCGGATGAGCGCGCATCCAGAATTTGGGCATCCTTAAGCTTGGCTGCAGCGGCAACCTGCGTCACGCTTTTGACTAACTGCGCATTGCGTTGGGCGGTCATGTGACGGTCTCGTAGGATAGGCGGCATGTCTTCGACTTCGCGCCCTTCCGCGATCCATTTTGGCAAACCGCCATCCAGAACGGCGGTATCGGTTTTTCCCATCAAATGGAACAACCACCAAACTCGCGCCGCTGACATGATCCCAACGGCATCATAAACTACGACCTGATGGCCGTCACCTATACCCATCGCCCGCATTCGGGATATGAACTTTTCTGCTGGCGGAGCCATATGTGGCAAATCGGACTTGGCATCCGAGATTTCATCAATGTCAAAGAACCGCGCATTTGGGATATG
>JBLHMX010000007.1:0-31581 GCA_047622625.1 Paracoccaceae bacterium
TTGCGAGCTGTGGTTTCGCGAAAAATCGACTTGATCGATGAACAGCGTGGCGCAATTTCAGACAGGCGAACGGCGATTGAAACAACGCTTGATGCAGCGCCTCAAGTTGAAAAAGTATATAACACGCTGAAACGGCGACTAGGCTTGCTAGAAGAGCAATTTACGGTCATTACCCGTCACCGCGCCGAGGCTGAGATGGGTCAAATGCTTGAACAAAGCCGCCAAGCAGAAAACTACGAAGTTCTTGAATTGGCACAAGTGCCCGAAACGCCGATTGCGCCCAGTCGCAAAAAGGTCTTTGCGATGGGAATAGCCGCAAGTTTTGGCCTTGCATTGGCCCTTGTCTATATTCTGGAAGCGCGAAACCCTGTAATCCGCACCGCCGCCCAGATGGAGCGGCAGTTGGAAATCCGGGCTGTGGTTTCGATCCCGTTCATTCATACCCGCCAAGACCGAACACGGGCGTGGGTAACCAAGTCGGCATTAATTATCGCCGCTGCAATTAGTTTGCCGATTGTGTTGTTCTTGGTAAACGAGCATGTATATCCAATTGGCAAGATTTTCGGCGCAAGCTAAGAAAGCCGAGGCTGGTGGCAATAATTTCGACGCTCTGATTCGCAATTGTTCGTATCTTAGAAACAATATTCCTGCTTTGACTGGTTTAGGTCTGAATTCTGCAGCGGCGTTGAAAAGGGTTGCGCACAATATTTGCCCAACATATTTCGGCCATAATTAAAATCAAATAAAATCAATATGTTAGTCTAATTTCATCGCACAAACCCGTAGATTTTTGCCCAAATATGTCTAAATTTAGATGTGGTGGGAGAAAGTCGGTGAAAATAGGGATTTTTCAAGGCACAGATGTGCTTGCGAATGGGACCCTTACGTTGTTTTGGGTTTTCTCAACCAAATCTTAAAATGATTTGATCCGTGCCGTCATTGGCGTTGGTCGGTTTGATATCTGCATAACTTCGGTTTTGCAGTTGGATTTTTGCACGCCATACCGCTCAGCCGCGCGCAGTACGTAGCTTTGCTTAATAAGTCTGGACAGGCGCGATTTGTGCTGCCGTTTTCGTGGCGATTTATTCTACCAATTGCCAAAATATTATCGCTTGTTCCCGTTCTAAACGCGCACTTACCGGGCTTCTTTCGGCCGCTTGAGCTGCGCGCGCGGATGCTTCCAGTGGCGTTCAAAAAACCCAAACAATTGAATATCGCCTATCTGACAGGGGAATACCCTCGGGCAACTGATACGTTTATCCAACGTGAAGTTGCTGGATTGCGCGATCAAGGTTTGAATGTCCTAACATGTTCTATCCGCAAGACGGGCGTCGAACATCTGGTCGGGCCAGAGCAATATCAAGAGGCGAGAACCACATTTTACATTCTGGACGCTGCACGCGCGCCGTTTCGTATGCTGGGCGCGCATTTTCGGGCATTTTGGCGTTCGCCAAGAAAGTTTGCTAGCGCCGTCAAGCTAGCAAATCAGACCAGCGCGCCGGGATTTCGGGCGCGACTTTACCAGATGTTCTATTTCGTTGAAGCAGTGGTTCTGGCGGATCATATGCAGCACAACGGCGTCACCCATCTGCACAATCATATCGCCAAAGCCAGTTGCACGGTTGCCATGCTTGCCAGTCGGATAAGCGGTATCCCGTATAGTTTCACCCTGCATGGGCCTGACATTTTCTTTGAGCCTATGCGCTGGCGATTGGATGCAAAGATCGCAAACGCCAGTTTTGTGGCATGTATCAGCAATTATTGCCGCTCGCAGGCAATGATTTTTTCCGAGGCCGACCATTGGTCTAAGTTGCATATTGTGCATTGTGGCGTTAACCCGGCGCGGTATCGTCAAGACCCACAGGGGAAACGTAGAATTAGCAAAAACTTGCTATTTGTTGGCCGTCTCGCTGCCATTAAAGGTTTACCGGTTCTCTTTTCGATCATTCCGGACCTGTACCTCAAACACCCGGACTTGAAGTTAACGCTGGTTGGCGATGGACCGGACAGAGTTAGTTTGACCAAGCAGGCGCGGGAATTGGGCCTTGAAAGCTGCATCGAGTTTGCGGGTTACCGCTCTCAAAGTGACGTGGCTGAGCTGCTGAACGACACCGATATTTTGATCTTGCCGAGCTTTGCCGAAGGCGTACCCGTGGTATTAATGGAGGCAATGGCGGCCGAAGTGCCTGTGATCACTTCGCAAATCGCGGGCATCCCGGAACTGGTCGATCATGGCGTAAGCGGCTTGTTGATACCACCGGGAGACGAAAACGCACTAGCGCAAAGCATTGACAGACTTTTGGCCGATGGCGCTTTGCGGCGCAAAATGGGCAAGGCCGGGCGGTGCAAAGTAATGGCTGAATTTGATATCGCCAAAGAAACTGTTTGGCTGGCAGATATTCTGCGTCAGTACAGCGATGGTCGTCCAATTGATAAAACCAGGCCAACGGGTAACACGCATTTGCGAAACGTTGAGGCGGGTGAATGACAAGGGTAGACAAAATTTCAGCAGTCGCGATAGGTCGCAACGAAGGCGCACGGCTTAAGGCTTGTTTGAATTCTTTAGAGCCAGAGTTTGGGCGGATCGTTTATGTGGATTCCGCTTCAAGCGACGACAGCGTCGAATATGCGCGACGTGCAAATGTTGAGGTTGTCGAGCTTGATACAAGCCAGCTGTTTTCAGCGGCGCGTGGGCGAAATGCTGGGTTTTTCGAACTGCAAAAGGGTGACTTGCCTGAATTTGTGCAATTCGTTGATGGCGATTGTATCATGCAATCTGGCTGGGTCGAGGCGGCAATGCACGCTTTCAAAGCTGACAAGGATTTGGCCATCGTCACGGGTTGGCGGTCGGAAATTGATAAAGACAAAAGCGTTTACAACGCCCTATGCGATTTCGAATGGCATCGCCCAGCAGGGGATATTCTGACCTGTGGTGGCGACATGATGGTACGCAGCGCCGTATTTGAACAAGTCGGTGGTTTTGACGCAACCGTGATTGCCGCGGAAGACGATGAGTTTTGCGTGCGCGTTCGCAAATCCGGCTGGCGGATCGAACGATTGCCAGTCTCTATGACAAAACACGATGCAAACATGACCCACTTTTCACAGTGGTGGCAGCGCGCAGTTCGCAGCGGTCACGGGTTTGCGCAAGTAGCGGCGCTGCACACAGGATACTTCAAACCTGAACGAAGACGCGTGGTTTTTTACAGCGCTGTTTTGCCAATGCTTGCACTAATTTCCGCTCTGACCGCGCCGTGGATATTGCTATTAATAGCGGCAGTTTATGGTCTGTCCTATCTGCGCACGGCCATTGGTCTTGTGAAAGCTGGGTTGAAACGGCCCGATGCATTGCAACAAGCTGTGTTTTTAAGTCTGTCAAAAGTGCCAAACATGCAAGGCATGCTGGTCTTTGCCTGGCGCCGGCTTCGCCACCGAAAAATCAGTATAATCGAGTACAAGTAGACAGATGACAAACTCAAAACAAACAGCACTCAAACCCCTGCGCGCCGGAATAATCGGTGCGGGGTACATTGCCAGCTGGCACGCGGATGCAATCAGGGCAACGACGGGCGTGGAATTGACGGCCGTTTGCGATGTATCTGCCACGTCGGCAGCGGCCTTTGCCCAAGGTTACGGCATTGATGCGTTCACTTCGCTTGACGATCTTGTCTCGGCAAATGCCTGTGACGTTGTGCATATTCTAACACCTCCACCCTTGCACAAACCGTTGGCGATTGCTGCGTTAGATGCAGGCTTGGATGTACTGATCGAAAAACCAGTGGCCCTGTCTTTGCGAGAAACCAAAGCAATTGTCGGGGCGGCAAAAAGAAATGATCGAAGAGTCGGGGCCAGCCATAATTTTCTTGGCATTCCGTCGTATAAGCGCCTGAAAGAGCTGAATGTTTCCAGTCAATTGGGCTGTGTGACCTCAGCCGAAATAAACTGGCATTTTCCGTTATCGCCTTTGCGTTCTGGCCCATTCGGATTGTGGATGTTGGCCGAGCAAAAGAACTTGCTGCTGGAACTTGGCCCGCATCTGTTCGCCTTTGCTGTCGACCTTTTCGGCCAACCCGTGATCGAGCATTTAAGTCTCGGCAAACCGATCGCGTTGCCCGGTTCAAACAGTCGTGCGCAGTCTTGGCGGATACTGGCGAGCGTTGGCAATGTTGATATTACTTTCAACATATCGCTTGCTGAGGTTGTGGATGACAGGTCGGTCACCTTGCGTGGTTCGGGTGGTATGGCTCGGCTTGATTACGCCGCAGATACATTGATCGTCACACGGGAAAATACCGCCGATATCGTAGTGAACCCGTTTTTACGACAGACGTCTATCGGTGTGCAGCACTTGCGCGAGGGCCTGAAGAACGGGTTTCGACAGGCAGTTTCGTTGAATCAAAACGGCCCCTACGCGTTGGGTTTTCAAGGCGTGGTTCGCGGGTTCTACGATGGGCTAAAACAAGGCGGGCAAGTGGACCAAAGGTTTGACAGTACAACCCTGACCAGCGTGATGGCAGCGATCGAAGATACGTTGAAGTTTCTGCCAAAACCCGAAAAACCGACCACGCCGGCAACAAAACGCAAGCCTGAACCAACGGTTCTGGTTATTGGTGGTACCGGATTTATTGGCCGTAGCTTAACGCGCGCATTGGTTGCTTCGGGTCATGACGTTAGGGTGTTAAGCCGTGGGCGGACCGGCCCGTTTGACGATCTGGCCGATCGCGTGGAAACTTTTTCAACTTCGCTAAAGGATCAAAGTGGTCTGACCCTTGCAATGCGCGGCATCAAAACCGTTTTCCATCTGGCAAAATCGGTTGATTCCACGTGGCAAGATTGCCTTGATAACGATGTGACCGTCACTGTTGGCCTAGCGCAAGCGGCGATGGCCGCCGGTGTTGAAAGGTTTATCTACACCGGAACAATTGCGTCTTATGATATGTCTGATGCGGGTCGCGTGATCACCGAAAAACTGGTTTTGCGCAAGATATGCAGGACCGCAATCTTTACGCGCGCTCAAAAGCCGAATGCGAAACACAGTTGTTAGCCCTACATAAATCACATGGCTTGCCCTTGGTTATTGCGCGACCTGGCATCGTCGTTGGTCAAGGTGGCCCGCTTCAACATTGGGGAATTGGTCGTTGGCATGGGGCAGGGGCCGTGAAAATCTGGGGGGCTGGTAAGAACGTCTTGCCGTTCGTGTTGATCGATGATGTCGCGGACGGATTGATGGCGACGATGGACGCAGAAAATGTGCTTGGCGAAAGTTTCAATTTGGTCGGACCACCGTTAATGACCGCTCGAGGCTATTTCGACGCAATCCATGCGGCAACCGGCGCCCGGATCGACCTAAAGTCAGGCGCTTTAATCGGGTATTACGTCAATGATGCCTTGAAACACGTGCTTAAGAAACATGTGCTGCGCCGGAAAAACCTTGATCGCGCATCGTTACGCGATTGGAAGTCACGGGCGCATTATTCACAGTTTGACAATGGGTTCGCCCGCGAAAAGCTGAGCTGGGAACCAGAGTCTGATTACGAAAATTTCGTCAAAAAGGCTATAACCGATGCCAATTTGTTTGGGTTTTAGCTGGATCGATCTTTCTGCCATCATTTCGACGGATTTTGTCGGTAAAGCTTATGAAATTCGTTCGGTGTTATGTCGATCGGGCAAGGGGTAAACTGAACATGGCTCAAAATTCTGCCAGTCCAGCAACTGGAAACGAAGTTCTTAAGGCGGCGCACCAAATCGCCTCTTACGACGCTGCGGACCTGTGGTCGCAGTTAGAAACCGTACGGATCAGCAATGCGCATCTTGCCAAGAATCGTGTGGTTAGCGCGCTGCGAAAAGACCCGGCCCATATGGCCATTGATATGTTACGCACACGCCTGTTGCAGGTGCTGAAAGAACGGGGATGGAAGCGCATTGCGATCACGTCGCCAACAGATGGTTGTGGCAAAACATTCGTTGCTTCGAACTTGGCTATATCGATGGCCCGGGGTGAAAGTCGCCGCGTTGTTTTGATGGATATGGATTTGCGAAAGCCCGAATTGGCATCGGTTTTCGGCATTAACGCAGCACCAAGCATGCGCGAATATCTTTCCGGATTAATCTTGCCCGAAGAATATTTCGTGCGCGTTGGTCAAAATTTGACGCTCGGCCTGAATTCCGTTCCGGAACCAAGTTCCGCAGAACTTTTGCTGGAAAGTATGACTAGCGACATTCTGGAAGAAATGCAGGAGTTGTTTAGTCCTGACGTTGTTCTTTATGACTTACCGCCAGCTCTATCACATGACGATGTGGTTGCCTTTTTACCCCAGGTTGACGGGGTTTTATTAGTTGCGGGTGGCGGAATTACCAAGGCTGCAGAAATGCGTCAGGTTGAACGGATGCTGGGCGACGACACACCTTTAATCGGCGTGGTTTTAAACAAAGCCGAAGACGCCTAAGCACCTTTTTCAATTTGCAATATCAGCGACAGAATTCTTGCTTTGCAGTTATCCGCATGCAAGGCTTTGGCTGATTGGATCCTTTGTCAATGCCGATACCCGCAGTATGGGGTTCAGGTAGAAAAAAGGTTGAAACCATGCAGAATTTTACCACCAGACCTGAAATATCCGGCACATTTGGCGTCGTAACGACGACCCATTGGATCGCGTCAGCGGTTGGTATGAAAATGCTAGAACAGGGCGGTAATGCTTTTGACGCGGCTGTTGCTGCTGGCTTTGTACTGCAAGTGGTCGAGCCACATTTGAACGGTCCGGGATCAGATATGTCGCTGATCTATCGGCGCGGTGGCCAGCCTGATTGCCGCGTAATATGCGGCCAGGGCACAACACCCGCTGGAGCGACAATCGCGCATTATCGGGGCCTTGGATTGAAAACCGTTCCGGGATCAGGTCTTTTGGCCACAGTGGTGCCAGGTGCATTTGACGCCTGGATGATCCTGCTGCGCGATCACGGTGTGCTTTCGCTGCGCGATGTGTTGGAACCTGCAATCTATTACGCCGAACATGGCCATCCGGCGTTGGCAAGAGTTTGTGAT
This sequence comes from Paracoccaceae bacterium, assembly GCA_047622625.1. Classification (GTDB taxonomy): domain Bacteria; phylum Pseudomonadota; class Alphaproteobacteria; order Rhodobacterales; family Rhodobacteraceae; genus UBA5972. The sequence goes on from JBLHMX010000007.1 coordinate 7,043, forward strand.
ACCATCAAAGAAAATGCGTCATTCTTTGAAGCTGAATGGCAGGGATCGTATGATATTTGGTGCCCAAACGGGACCATTGTTAAGGCTGGAGGGTTACTAAAAAACCCGGCTTTGGCGCAGTGTTGGACTCGATTATTGCAGGAAAGCGAGGCCGTGTCAGGGCGCGAAGCCCAAATTGAACGCGCCAGAAATTGCTATTATCAAGGGTTCATCGCAGAAGAGATTGATCTTTTTATTCGCCACCAAGAACTGTCGGATGAATTTGGCGTTCGGCACAAAGGCGTGCTTACGGGCGAAGATATGGCCAACTGGTCCGCGCAAGAAGAAGCGCCACTTAAACTCGATTATCACGGGTGGACCGTCCATAAAACCGGCCCGTGGGGTCAGGGCCCGGTGCTGCTGCAATCGCTGGCCTTGCTGAAGGGGCATGACCTTGCCGCGTTAGATCCCAATGGCGCTGAGTTCGTACATTTGACCGTTGAGGCGATGAAATTGGCATTCGCTGATCGCGAGATATACTACGGTGATCCCAATTTTTGTGACGTGCCGATGCGACATTTGCTTTCCGATAGTTACAACGATCAGCGACGCCAACTAATCATGCATAGCGCGCTGAACGATTTGGTTCCCGGGCACGTAAATGGCTTTGAGCACCAGTTGTCGCAGGGCATGGCAGAAATTGCCCAAAACAGCCCGACCGACAGTGCCATTTACGAGCCGACCATGGCCCATCTGGCAAGCGAACGCGGTGATACCGTGCATCTGGATATTATTGATCGGCTTGGAAATGTTGTCTCGGCCACGCCGTCGGGGGGATGGCTGCAATCATCTCCTGCAATTCCAGCGCTTGGCTTCTGCCTGAATACGCGGGCGCAAATGATGTGGTTGCGACCCGGATTGCCCAGCAGCTTGGCGCCAAATAAAAGACCCCGCACAACGTTAACCCCAAGTATTGCTTGCTTTGAAGGGCGTGACTGGCTTGCATTTGGGACACCGGGTGGTGACCAACAAGATCAATGGCAATTAGGTTTTTTTCTGCGTCATGTGCATCATGGTTTGAACTTGCAACAGGCAATCGATGCCCCAATGTTCCATTCCAGCCACTTCCCATCGTCATTTTACCCACGAGGCCGATCCCCCGGCGAGATCATGGTCGAAGCTTCGTTTCCCAAAGCCACGATAACTGACCTTAAAGCGCGCGGGCACAAAGTGGTCGTTGCTCCTGAATGGAGCGTTGGCCGTGTGACGGCGGCCTCGACTACGGCAGGCGGAATTCTTAAGGCAGGCGCAACACCGCGGATGATGCAGGCTTATGCTATCGGGCGATGATGTTCGTTTTGAACGCAATATTGGCGGAGAAGGAAGGAGTCGAACCCTCCTAAGACGGGATTGCCGCCTTAAACCGGTTTTGAAGACCGGCGGCGCCACCGGGCGCCTCGCTTCTCCGCGTCGCTCTTGCGGTTAATCCTGCCCGGTTGCGGGTGGGTTTCCACGTTTGCGAATATCACCAAGCCTAATCGTACGGCCCGTTCTATCAAAGGATTCTAATAGACCAAGGGCAAATTTTCTGCTGGTGGCTAGAAGGTCACGATATTGGGCGGCGGTGATCGTTTCATTCGTTGAGAAATGTTGCTCAAGGATTTCGTCGGCGGAACGAAATGCTGACGCCGCAAACAAAATATCCGTGCCAATGCGTACAATCATGCCTTGCCGTTCCAAATAGGAAATCAGAACTTGATTGACTTCATCATCTGTGTCGAAGTTTTGGGGTGAAAATGGTTCAGCGTTAAGTCTTGCCATAATGGCCGCGATGCGCAATTCTTCATCCTTACTTGGCATTGGGCGGTGTCCAGGCAGAGACAAGATGTGGGCCTGCTGCACGAGAGTACCCGCATTTGCAGCTTGATCTACAAGTGCTTGAAATAGGGCCGTATCCGCGCTGGGCGCAAGTTTTTGCCGAATTATATCAAGGCTCTGACCCATGCTAAGTGGATGCAACAGGTGATATTCAGACAGCGCGTTAATGATGCTGTTCACCAACTCATCTACGCGAGACAAATTGCAGATCCAGCAGCCAGTGGATGTGTCTACTTCGGTAAGATCAGGGTGTTGACTGACGACGCTGTGAAACTCACGACGGTCCAAATTCAAGCGAAAAACCAAATCATCGGCCAGCGCGCCAAGGCAACTAGCTGTTCGGGTTAACGCTTGGATCGCTGATGCGAATTGGCCCTTTGTTAACGCCTGCAACCATGTCAGGCGGGTGGCGTCTTTCCGGCTGAGTTTTTCACCCAAAGGGTCAAGGACGATGCCACCACCCAGCGTGTGTTCGCCTTGTTCATCTCGAATAACGAAGTGATCGCCTGCCAGTATATGCATCGAGTCCAACAGTGTGATTTGCGCCAAAGCTGGAAGCTCCCACTGATTGTCAAAGCAAATTACAGCCCCTAATCGTTCGGCCGTGCCAAGATGTATCCGCACCCTTTGGCCGTTTTTGAAATTCGACCGAAAGCTTTGCAAAACTGCCAGCTCGACGTCAAACCGTGCAGTATTTCGGGCAATCAAGGTGTCACAGATTACGTCGCCGCGCCGAAAATCCTGCCGCTCGGCTCGGCTTAAATTGATGGCCATCCGCTGCCCAGTTGTGCCTTGATCGACATCTTGCCCATGTTCTTGCAAGCCGCGGGTGCGATAGTTTTTTCCATCCGGCAAGCAAGCGACTTCGTCGCCGACGGTCAGCTTGCCGGAAAGGGCTGTTCCCGTAACCACGACGCCGCGCCCCTGGATGTTGAAAACACGATCAATCGGCATGCGAAAAGGCCGATCGGTCGACTGTTTCCGGTGATCAATCAACTGCGCCGCGATCAAGGCCTTTAGCGTTTCGATGCCTTCACCAGAAGTGTTTGAAACCGCGTGAATAGGTGACTGATCAAAGATGCTGCCATCTGTCAGAAGCCCAATTTCCTCGACCACGTCATCAAATCTGCTGATACCAACACAGTCAATTTTGGTGACCACAAATATCGCGTGACGAATGCCAAGTAGGCGTAGGATGTCAAAATGTTCTTCAGACTGCGGCATGATGCCGTCATCTGCGGCAACCACAAATAGCACTAGATTTATGCCATGCGCCCCAGCGACCATGTTACGGATAAAACGTTCGTGACCTGGCACATCGACCACGCCAATTTTACGGCCATCGGCAAGCCTAAAGCTGGCGAAACCAAGGTCGATTGAAATGCCGCGTTCTTTTTCAGCCCTAAGACCGTCGGTTTCTTGCCCAGTCAGCGCCCGCACCAAAGCTGTTTTCCCGTGGTCAATGTGCCCCGCGGTGCCGATCACGAATGCCATCGATGAATTTTCCTGTGTTTGCGCCCGCCTGCCTAATGCATAGTCTAGCTTCAAGCGATGGGGATGAACACGATGCAAAAGAAAGAAAACCAAATGCGGTTGCCGTCGGTTGATGTGTTGTTGCGTGACGGGAGTTTTGCAAAGCTTCTTGAGAGGTTCGGTCATGGCGCCGTTCGTGATGCCATCCGCGAGGTGCTAGAAAATAAGCGTAGACATCCGGGTGCCAGTACAGAGTCTTCTGCAATTCTTAATGACACCGAACTGGCTTTGGATAAGCTGACTACTAGCAGTCTGAAACCCGTTTTCAACATGACGGGCACGATTTTGCACACAAACCTTGGCCGCGCGCCTTTGCCTGATTGCGCAGTACAGGCAATGGTTGAAGCTGCTGGTGCGGTCAATCTGGAGTATGATTTGGGAACAGGCAATCGCGGGCAACGCGACGGTCATGTGGCCAATTGGATTTGCAAACTAACAGGCGCCGAAGCCGCGATTGTGGTTAATAACAATGCGGCTGCAGTTATGATTGCGCTAAATACTCTGGCCTTGGGTCAAAAGGTTCTGGTGTCGCGTGGCGAACTTATCGAAATCGGCGGCGCGTTTCGAATGCCCGACATAATGAAACGGGCGGGATGCATATTGCACGAAGTCGGCACCACGAACCGCACGCATGAGCGTGACTTTTCCACGGCGATCCACAGCGATACCGCCATGATCCTGAAAGTGCATGCCAGCAATTATCAGGTGCAGGGGTTTACCAAAGCGGTACCTGAACCAGTGCTTGCGAAGATCGCGAAATCCAGTGATATCCCGTTTGTCGTTGACCTTGGCAGCGGCACGTTGGTTGACCTTGAACAATTTGGACTGCCTCATGAAACAACCGTGCGCGAAACGCTGAACAACGGCGCTGATTTGGTGACATTCTCGGGCGATAAGTTGTTGGGTGGCCCTCAGGCTGGGATCATTGCCGGACGTGCCGATCTGGTGGCAAAGATTGCTGCTAATCCAATGAAACGGGCGATGCGGTTGGATAAAATCACTCTTGCCGCGTTGGGCGCGGTTTTGCGGCTCTATTTTAACTCTGAAAAACTTGCTGCTGAAGTGCCTGTGCTTGCCTTGCTGGCACGTGGCGAACTTGACATTAGAAATCAGGCAGAGCGATTGCAGCCAATAGTTGCCGCAAGGCTTGATGGTTTGGCTGCAGTCGAGATCGTACCTTGCCAAAGCCAAATTGGCAGTGGCGCTTTGCCGGTTGATCTGTTGGACAGTTTTGCACTTCGCCTGACACCCTGCACAACGACAGATCAGGCCCTGCGCGATCTTGCTTTTAAGTTGCGTCAACTTCCCTGCCCAATAATTGGTCGTATTTCCAACGGGGCGGTATTACTTGATGTACGGGCTTTAACTAACGAGACGAAATTCTTGGCACAGTTCCAAGAAATTGCGCTCTAGTTCCACTGGCATTTCGCTGGCAAGTCAAAATATTTCCACCTAACACTGTATCAATCGCAACCAACTTTCCAGAAAGGAGCATTTATGGACAAGATCCGCTTAACCGCACTCGCCCACGGCGGTGGTTGAGGCTGCAAGATTGCTCCAGCGTTGCTGGAAAAGATCCTTAGCCATCTGCCCGCGCAGATTTCTGACCCGGCCATGTTGGTTGGCCTAGAAACCAAAGACGACGCAATTGTCTATCGTATCGACGACGACAAAGCCATTGTTGCGACCACAGACTTTTTCATGCCCGTGGTCGATGATCCGTTTGATTTCGGCGCAATTGCAGCGGCGAACGCTCTGTCTGATGTCTATGCTGTCGGCGGGAAACCGATTTTTGCCTTGGCGGTCGCCGGGATGCCAACTGGCAAGTTGCCGCCCGAAATAATCGGTCAAATCTTGTCAGGCGGGGCAGATATGGCGGCGAAAGCCGGGATAATTGTCGGCGGTGGACATTCGATTGACAGCCCTGAACCAATTTATGGATTAGCTGTGATCGGAATCGTGCATCCGGATCAAGTTAAGCGCAATTCAACCGCAAAATCAGGCGACGTTTTGATCCTGGGCAAAGGTCTAGGCGTTGGAATTTTAAGCAACGCCTTCAAACGCGGCGATCTGTCTGACCAAGATTATGCTCAACTGATTGCGACAACAACCAAGCTAAATTCCATCGGCGCTGACTTGGCACAATATGAAAATGTACATGCGATGACCGATGTGACCGGCTTTGGATTGCTTGGGCATTTGATGGAAATGTGCGAGGGGTCAGGTGTAAATGCGTTGCTAGAATTGGACAAGGTTCCATTGCTAAGTGCAGCTGTGCCCTTTGCCAAAGCGGGCTTGAATACGGGTGCTGGAACGCGCAATCGTGAAGCTTTTGGTAGTACAGTTACCTTGCCAACAGGCATGCCGGACTGGCAGCGAAACTTACTGTTTGATCCTCAAACATCCGGCGGGTTGTTGGTGGCTGTTGCGCCGGAAAAAGCCACCGATGTATTGGCGCTGTTTCATAGACAAGGTTATGATCAAGCCGCAATAATTGGATCGGTATCTGATGGGGCGCCTGGAATTACAGTAGTTGACTAAAGTCCCAGCTTTTCGATCCATTCACCCGGAACCATAGAATTTGCAATCATATTACGCCCCTTGTCGTTACTTGCCAGATACGCAGCGCGCAGAGACACAATTGCTTTTCCTGCAAGCGTTTGCCGCCAAAACCGATCGGTAAGAGCCTTGCTAGGAATTCCGGTTTCACCCTGACATGCAGCCTCAAAGTACAGCATTTTTAGATCATCAATTGCATATCTGATCAGTTTGCTGGAAACGCTGCTACTTGTACCTGTCTGGCTTGTAGCCTCGGCTTCAAACATCGCGACCAGTTCGTCAGTGGTCAGGCCACTAACGCCAAATGTCGTGCGGCCGGTTTTCTGCTTAGCTTGATCATAGGACCGCAAAATGGAAGACAATTCAGCCTGCAGTCCGGCGTCGTTGCTGTGCTGTGCCGGTTTCCACGTGCTGGTTTTCGGCTGTGGATCAGGATAGTCCGCCAGCACCGGATCAGGCCCGTTGTGATCAAGCAAAGACAGCGCTTTTCGCAAGACATCTGTCTGACCATCAGCATCGCCTGGATCACCCAAGGGCCGCCCCAATTCAAACGGTACAAACAGCGCACGCGGTGGGCGGATCGCCTGGCTGTGCGGCCGAACCAGCGAAATCACAACTGTCGGGATACCTGCATTTTCAAGATAGTGGGCCAGCACGCACACGGCGCGCGTACAAAACGGTCAGACGGGGACCAGCAGAACGGCATCGACTTGATCGGCTTTTAACATACCTGCAATCTGCGCTGCAGCGGGCTGCATGTTTGCAGGGTCAGTTGCGCCCATGAAAGAATAGTGGTTCGCAGAAACCGACCCGATTTCTCCCGCCGTTTCCAGCTCTTGCAGTCGATCAAGTGGCAAAATCGTATTGATGTCTTGCAGAAATCCGGTGCGGTCGTAATTTATTGAAATGTGGCTCATCAAAATATCGCTGGGTGACGTATCTTTCGGGATGACCCGAAAATCAGTTGCGCCAAGACTAAAACGATTATCCTCGCGACGATGCAGTCCTGCAGTGGATACCACGGCGATACGGCGATTTTTCAGCGTTGGACCGGCTACAAAATTAGTTCGTTCAAAGGTAGGGCATTCCAGATTTCTGACGCTTGTTTGCGGGCGAATTGGGATGTCTTTTAAGTGGGCCATTAATCGCTATTCATTTGGTAGAAGACTGAATTGAGTACAGCACATGTTTGCAAGTTTGCAAAGCGGTCTTTGCGACAGACGCAATGCATGTGTTTGATTGCTTACTGCGTGATTGTCGATTGAGCTTTGGTTGCTACACTTGCACGTTCAGTTTCACAAAATGCATCTTATCCTAGCAAAAACAACGGGCTACGCGCATTTTTTAAAACTAATAATCTAGTTTACTGGTTCGATCAGACGCGCCAATCTGAAAGCTATCTTTTGAAGGCTGTTCGTTAGCACGGTGCTGGGATAAGAAGCCCTATGGCATTTGAATTAAAAGAGTTGGCAGATTTTGACACCCTGCCATTTGATCAGATCGTCGATGTGCGCTCACCATCGGAATATGCGCTGGATCATTTACCAGGCGCCATAAATCTACCGGTTTTGGATGACAAAGAGCGCGCCCTTATAGGCACGATTTATGTTCAAACCAGCCGATTTCAGGCTCGGAAGTTGGGCGCGGCACTTGTTGCCAAAAATGCCGCAAAACATCTGGAAGGGGCCTTGGCCGATCAAAATGGCAGTTACCAGCCGCTGGTTTATTGCTGGCGCGGCGGGCAAAGATCTGGGTCGTTTGCCAGTATTCTAGCCCAAATCGGTTGGCGGGTTCAGGTGTTAAACGGCGGTTACCGCAGTTATCGCCAACTTGTGGCACGCGCACTTTATGAAGATACATTTCCCGCGCCTTTGTTCGTTCTTGCGGGCAACACTGGAACCGCAAAAACCGAAATTCTACATCGCCTCAGAAACCCTGCAATGCAAGTCATTGACCTTGAAGGGCTGGCCAATCATCGCGGCTCGTTGTTTGGGGCACGGCCCGGTGGGCAACCGTCGCAAAAGGCGTTTGAAAGCCTGTTGGCCAAAGAAATTTCAGAGCTGGACCGTACAAAACCGGTGGTGGTCGAAGCTGAATCAAGCAAGATCGGGCAACTTTATGTACCGCCTGGCTTGTGGCAGGCTATGGGCAATGCCCCGCGAATTACGATTGAAGCACCGTTACCTGAGCGCGCGAAATACTTGACCCATGCGTATCAAGATTTGCTTGAGCATCCCGACAACTTGCTGAATATCATCGATAAACTAAGGCCTATTCATGCCGCTGAAAAGATCGACGCTTGGCTTGAGTTCGCCAAGAAAGGCGCACACCAGGAATTGGCCACGGCATTGATGCAACACCATTATGATCCTCGATATGCCAAAAAGGGTGCGGTCAAGCCGAACCAAACTGGACCAGTTATTGCGCTCGCCGACCTTTCCGAAAAATCCTTAGATAAAGCTGCAAATGCTTTGGTGAAAAAGATCGAAAACCAGGGGCGTTAATCCCCGATTTTCACCACGGGATTGCGAAGTTCACCAATGCCCTCAACCCCGCATTCAATCACATCACCAGGCCACATCCATTCCTGAGGATCGCGCCCAGCACCAACGCCTTCGGGCGTGCCGGTTGCAATCACATCGCCAGGTTCCAATGTCATTACGCTGGATAGGTCCGCGATCAAGGCGGGAATTTTAAACAACATGTGTTTCGTATTTGACCGCTGCTTTTCGTCGCCGTTTTTTGTTAGCCAAAGCTCAAGGTTATGGGGATCTTCGATTTCATCTGCGGTCACGATACAAGGACCAAACGGTGCAAAGGTATCCTGACCTTTTGATATGATCCACTGCCCGGCGCGGCGATTATCGCGAGCGGAAACATCCACCATGACAGAATAACCAAATACACGCGACATGGCATCGGCTTCTTTGATACGTGTGGCATTGCTGCCAATAATGACCGCCAATTCGACCTCCCAATCAAGTTTCTGGGTGATGGCCGCGTTGTGTTGGATTGCTTCGCCTGTGCCAATGATCGCTGTTGGTGGTTTGGAAAACACGACAGGCTTTTTGGGAAGCTCAACAGATGTATCCAGTGCAAACGAGCTTTCGGCGATATGTTCGACATAGTTCAGCCCGATACCAAATATATTTTTCCGGGTGCGTGGGATTGGTGCCAGCAGCGTCACATCACCCACGGGCAGCGCGACACCCAATGGCCAAACGCCTTCGGCATCTTCTAACATCGCCGCAGTGGCTGGAACCGCGGTTGGGCCAAGGTCGATAAATTCAAGCATACTGCCGGGTAAGGGTTGGCCAATGGTTGCGCCAAATTCTTCGAGATCAATCACCAGATCGTCGATAATAACACCCAGAATTCCAGCGCCGGCAGGATGGGTTCGATAGGTCACAAGTTTCATAGTTTCAATTTCCTAAGCTGTCGCTGTAATTTCTTGATATCCGCCGTTTTCGGGAAACGCCTGTTCACGGTAGAAATGCAGGGCTTCCATAACCGGAAGGTCGTTGAACGAAAACAGACAAGCATCGTCGTTTTCATCAAGATTGACGTGCTCATGCCAGACCCAGGGCGGTACGCAAAATATGTCTTTTTCCTGCCAATCAAAACGCACACCACCGATGACAGAATACCCGCGCCCCTTGGCCACATGATAAATCACGTTGCCTGTATGACGATGGGCTTTGGTGTGTTCGCTGTTGCGCAACAATTGCATATGCGCCCCCATTGTCGCCATTGGATGACCACCGGTTTTAGGGTTGGAATAGCGCATGATTACGCCGTCAAATGGGTCGCCATCCGTGGCTGCAGCAAAATTTTGCAGTCCTTCATACGTCTGGTCCCAACCGTATTTCATCAATGGTGAATAAAATTCACCCCACTTTTCTTTCGCAGGCAGCAGCCCTGAGGCACCGTAAGTGGCAGGACTTGCATCCATCGGCAGTTTTGAACCCTGATAACTATCTGGGTGCACTTCGTAAAAATTCGCCTCAAGAGCATTGGTCAGCGGTATATCAAGCCCGTCTTGCCACATCGAAATTTCACCGTCTTCAGCCACTCCATGTTCGTGCCAACTGCGGTTTGGTGTGATGACAAAATCGCGTGGTTTCATTGAAAGGTGGTGGCCGTCTACAATCGTAAAAGCGCCAGAACCTTCCATGATGAAGCGCAAAGCGCTGGCTGCGTGATTATGGGCAGGTGCGTTTTCTCCGGGCCGCATGACTTGAATACCCGAAAACAGCCAGCCACATGCGGCAGAAACTTCCTTGCGTTTTGGATTGCGCAAATAGACCACACGGCGACCTGCGGCCTCGGGTGAAACCAGATCAAGGGCTGCCAGAATATGCGGTCGTAAATCTTTGTGGCGCCAGATAATCGAATCAGACGCAGGCGTTGGCTGCCAAGGTTCAATGTCATTGGCAACAGTCCAAAGAGCGGCGGCGTCATGTTTGGCCAAGTCTTTGTAATAGGCCTCAAGCTTAGCATCGCTTTCAACGCGGGCGCGGCCTAATTGGTCGTCGCTTTGATCCTTTGTCATTGAATTTTCCTTTTCAGCTCCAGTTACTGGCGAATTTCTGGGTTATTGCCCGCTCGACTAATTCCAGCCGATCCTGCCCGTAAAACATGTCGCCATCAACAATGTAGGTCGGCGAGCCGAATACAGATCGTTCAATCGCCTCGTCAGTGTTTTTCTGCAAAATTTCGGCCACGTCCGGCGATTGTGCTACGGCCATAAGACCTGCGCCATCAAGGCCAACTGTTTCACAGGCGCCCAACAAATGCGCTGCGACAGTCAAGTCTGCGTGGTCTTGCCAGTGGGACCGCATGATTTCGGCGGCTAAACTGTCGATGCTGTGATTCTGCGCCGCCGCAATCAACAGCGAATTGGCCAAAACGGTACCGTTCCGATGATTGGCAGGAATGCCGCCTTTGAACGCCACACCGCGATATTCGGCCCAACGTTCGATCTCGCGACCGAAATAGTAATTCGCATGGGCCTTACTGCGCTGGCCAAATCCGTTTGGATGTGCGGCGCCAACTACTGGCCCAAGTTCTATCGGGCGGTGGACCAAAGTGGCTCCATTTGATTTAGCGATAGCAACCAAACGGGCATGGCCAAGATAGGCAAAGGCGGAGTGGGCGGAATAGAAATATTCGATCGTCGCCATGTGCGTTAATCCCGGGTAGAGGCGATGGCGGTGATATCCGTAGTTTGTGGTGGGTTGGCAAAAGTTGGGCCAACGCGGCTTTTGTAAGCAGCGAAAGCATCAGAGTTCAAGAACGCCTGTTTTGCGACATCGTCCGCAAATTCTAGCACGCCAAAGAATTCAATCGGATTGTCTGTTTCAAAACAACTATAGTTCAAGCCTGAAATGCCAGCAGCTTTCAAATCAGAAACAAGAGCTGCCATCGCATCGATTTGGACATCGTGGTGTTTGGCATCGTTCAGGGTGTAACGGACAAGAAAGCTCATAGGTACGGATCCTTTGGTTGGGTCAAAAGATTAGGCGCTGGATTAGGAAGAAAGACAAGAGGTGGCGGTCAGCCGCCCGCATTTGCATAGCCCAAGCCATTTATTACCGATTGGTGAAGTTCAATTTAGAACGTCCCTTTCCTCGTTGTCTTCCCCCGCATAACTGTCGTGCCGGCCTTCCCAGCTGAACTGCGCCCCTTGCGACTAACCGCATCCTCCACGGCCGCATCAACGGCTGATTGGCGCGCCAATGGATCATCTGCAATGGCCAACTCCACAGCTTCCAGTCGTTTGACTTCGTCCCTTATCCGGGCGGCTTCTTCGAACTCCAGGTTCTCAGCCGCGCGCAGCATGTCTTTACGCAACCCTTCTAGATGGGCCGCCAAATTGGCACCAACGAGCGGTTTGTCGACCTTCACAGTGACACGCGATTGATCGGTATCACCCTGATAAAGACCGCTTAGAACATCTTCGACGTTCTTTTGAACAGTTGTCGGCGTGATGCCATGCAGCTCGTTATATGCCGCCTGTTTTTCCCGCCGTCGGTCAGTTTCACCAATGGCGCGTTCCATCGAACCCGTGATGCGATCGGCATACATAATGACACGCCCATCTACGTTTCGCGCGGCCCGACCAGTCGTCTGGATCAAAGAAGTTTCTGAACGCAAAAACCCTTCTTTATCCGCATCCAAAATCGCGACCAGCCCGCATTCCGGGATATCCAGACCCTCGCGCAAAAGGTTAATACCGATCAGCACATCAAAGGCGCCCAGGCGAAGGTCGCGCAGTATTTCGATGCGCTCCAATGTATCAATATCGCTATGCATATAACGCACGCGAATGCCCTGTTCGTGCATGTATTCCGTCAGATCTTCGGCCATGCGCTTGGTTAATGTGGTGACCAATGTGCGCATGTTTTTGGCGGCAACGATCCGCACCTCGTCCAACAGATCGTCGACTTGCGTTTCAACGGGTCTAATTTCGATTTGCGGGTCCAAAAGCCCTGTCGGTCGGATCACTTGTTCGGCAAACACACCGCCTGATTGCTCCATTTCCCATTTTTGTGGCGTGGCTGAAACGAACACAGATTGCGGGCGCATGGCGTCCCATTCTTCGAACTTCAGAGGGCGGTTATCCATGCACGACGGCAGGCGAAAGCCATGTTCCGCCAGTGTCATTTTGCGCCGGAAGTCACCCTTATACATGCCGCCGATTTGCGGAACAGAAACATGGCTTTCATCGGCAAATACCAGTGCGTTATCCGGGATATATTCAAACAGTGTGGGCGGGGGTTCACCTGGCGCACGCCCCGTCAGATAGCGCGAATAGTTTTCGATGCCGTTGCAAAAACCAGCGGCTTCCAGCATTTCAAGATCAAAGCGTGTGCGTTGCTCTAAGCGCTGGGCCTCAAGCAACTTCCCTTCGCCTTCGAACTGTTTCAACCGCAGTTCCAGCTCTTTTTTGATCTCGATAATTGCCTGATTAAGCGTTGGTTTTGGCGTCACATAGTGAGAGTTGGCGTAGACACGCACCTTGTCCAGCTCGCCGGTTTTAGCACCAGTCAGCGTGTCAAATTCAGTGATCGCCTCAAGTTCATTACCAAAAAATGACAAGCGCCAACCGCGATCATCAAGGTGGGCCGGCCAAATTTCCAGGCTGTCACCACGCACACGAAAGCTGCCACGTGCAAAAGAATTGTCGTTGCGTTTATATTGCTGGGCCACCAGATCTTGCATCATAACCCGCTGATCGTATTCTTCACCAACCGATATATCGACAGTCATCGCGCCATAAGTTTCCACGGAACCGATGCCATAAATGCACGACACGGATGCCACGATAATCACGTCATCGCGTTCCAGCAACGAACGGGTGGCCGAGTGGCGCATACGGTCGATCTGTTCGTTGATCTGGCTTTCCTTTTCGATATATGTGTCAGATCGGGCCACATAAGCCTCGGGTTGGTAATAATCATAAAAGCTAACGAAATATTCGACTGCATTTTCGGGAAACATTGATTTCATTTCGCCGTACAGCTGGGCCGCAAGGGTTTTGTTTGGCGCCAGAATAATCGCCGGGCGTTGGGTTTCTTCGATCACTTTGGCCATTGTGAACGTTTTGCCTGTGCCGGTTGCTCCAAGCAAAACTTGGTTTTGCTCGCCTTCGGCGATCCCCTCAACAAGGTCTTTAATGGCCGTTGGTTGATCGCCCGCTGCCGTAAAAGGGGTGTGCATTACGAGCCGTTTACCACCCTCAAGCTTGGCGCGAGGCGGTTGTGGTTTCTGGGCTATTGTGACTGTATTCATCGGTGATTCCTTTGGCATCTCATAAGAATGGTCACTTTTTGTTCTTATGCAAGAGCTGGGTGTTCGTGTGCGCTTTGAAAGGGCAGAAAATTGGATAATGAGCGTGATTTTTTAGCATTTGAAACGGTCATGGCAGACCGGCATTCTTGTCGGGCATTTTTACCCAAACCTGTGCCTGTGGACACGATAAACAGAATTGTTCAATCCGCCCAGAAAGTTCCCACTTGGTGTAATGCACAGCCTTGGCAGATGATTATTACCAGCGGTGCCGAAACTGATCGGTTTCGCGAAACGATGACAAATGCGATGACGTCGGCCTCGCATAATTCTGATATCGATTTCCCTGCCGGGTATTCTGGGGTTTATAAAGCTCGACGATCAGTATGTGGTTGGCAACTTTACGGTGCTGTGGGTATCACAAAAGGTGACCGCGCCGGGTCAACACAACAAATGTCCGAGAACTTTCGTTTCTTCGGGGCACCGCATGTGGCCATCATCACGACCGAGGTCGAGCTTGGCCCGTACGGTGTGCTTGATTGCGGTGGCTTTGTTACCGGGTTTACGCTGGCGGCAACAGCCGCGGGTGTTGCGACAATTGCCCAAGCCGCCCTTGCCGGATATGCAAATGAAATTCGGACACAGTTTGGTATTTCGGAAAACCGCCAGATTGTCTGTGCAATTTCGTTTGGCTATGAAGACACCGCGCACCCGGCAAATAATTTTCGCACAAGCCGCGCCGATTTATCCGAAGTTATCGACTGGCGGTCCTGAGCTGGGTATTTTGCTAAAAAACTCATAGGCTGCGCTATCCACTTTGCGCCAAAAAATAGCCAATTGCGCCGGCGACAATTGTCCCCAGAACAACCGCGATCGTTATCTTTAACGTTGAATAAGGCCGCTCGCCCTGTACCGTACCAGTGCGGCCATTAACCACGAAGCGATAGGTTTTACCGCGGTATTTATAGGCGGCCATCCACACAGGCAGCAGGATATGTTTGAACGTGACGTCATTGACGTTGGTGTCGATCGTGCTGATCTGCTGACGATCCCCGCCAATGTCAAACCGCACGTCACGTTCGATCATTCGATCTATTGCTGCGCGCGCTTCAACATAACCTTCTTCAAGCGCGACCGTATAACCTTCGGCCTGAAAACCGGCTAAATATTCCGGGCCGTAAGGTTCAAGTGCGTCCAAATCCCAAGGGGCAAGTCCGTTGGTATTGTCTTTGGGCAGACTAGTTGCCCCCAGCACAAGAATATCGTCAAAGAACCGCTCCACCCGACCCGAGGCCGCCGACCAACGGATTTTTTGCACTTGTTCTTGGCGGCGCTCCATTTTTCCGTCGACTTCGACATGCACCGTTCTTGTTTCATAATAAACCGTGCCGCGTTGACCTTTGTAGCGGCTTTTGGTGTCGGCATCATACGTCCAGAAAGGCACATATATGCCCTTCATGGTGCGGCCTTTGCGGGCGTATTCTTGCAAGCCATTTGGCGCAAACCAAAGTTTGCCCAACCATTTAGTCATGGCGCCGCGCGCTTCGCGTTCCGATTTTGCGAAGGGCAACAGGGCCGCAGGTTTTATGCGCCGATGGGTGCCCGTATCCGTAACGATCGGCGTGGCGCAAAATGCACATTCCGTTGCGTGGGTTTCTTCTGAAAACTCAATTTCAGCGCCACAATTTTCGCATTTGGAAAACCGAACTTCTTCGAGCTCCGAGGGCGGTAAATCGGCCCTTAGGGCTTTTTCGAAGTCCAGTTCCTGAATGGCAACGGCTGCGGGTCGCGCGTTTTCCAACTGTCGTGTTGCGCCGCAATGGGTGCATTCCAGCATGTCGGTGCCCGTGGCAAAATGCATGTCCGAGCCGCATTGATCACAAGGAAACTTATGCGCTTGATTGTCTGCCACTTGCCCTAGCTTCCCGGCAGGGGCGGCGGTAAAATGGTAAACAGCGTGGCCAATTCCATCACATCACTTGCGGCAAGCCAACCGTCTTGACCCGCGGTCCAGACAAGTGATTTGCGATCCAATCCGCCTTGCCCTGCCATACGACCCATTGCTGCGCGCGAGAATGGCCCAGTTGTCTTGCCGTTATCAGCGACATGCCAAACTTTTTCAACCGGCGGCGGCGGCGGCGGTGGTGCGGCAACAGGTGCGGTCTGTGGCACTGCGCCCCAAGGCCCTGCTTGGGCAACTTGCCCTGCCATCGCGATACCCATTCCCATGCCCATACCAGCGCCCATGCCTGAATTTGGCGTGGTTGCCGCCGCAGTCATTGCTTCGGCGGCGGAAAACTGGGTGTATTTACCAAGATCGCCCGCAAGCCCGATAGATGTGCGTTTGTCCAAAACCGCTTCAACTGCTGGCGGCAAGGAAATATTTTCGATCATCAAAGCGGGCATCGATAAGCCGTATGCGGCCAGATCCGGTGCGATTTTTGCCGCCAGCAACTTGCCCAAATCAAGTGTGTTGGCCGCCATATCCAAAACCGGAATCCCCGAACCCGCAATTGCCGCAGAGAATTGCGAAACGATGATGTTGCGAATTTGAAAGCTGATTTCATCCATCGTAAATTCGCCGTCAGTGCCAACGATTTCCGTCAGAAATAGGGCGGGATCGGTCACGCGGATTGAATAACTGCCAAATGCTCTAAGCCGTACGGGCCCAAATTCTGGATCGCGACATATGATCGGGTTTTTAGTACCCCACTTTAAATCTTGGAACCGCGTGGTGTTGACGAAATAGATCTCAGATTTGAAGGGGCTTTCAAAGCCGTGATCCCAATGCTGAAGGGTCGTCATGATCGGCATGTTGTTGGTTTCAAGCATATAAAGGCCGGGCGTAAACACATCCGCCAACTGACCTTCGTGAATGAAAACAGCAGCTTGGCCTTCGCGTACAGTTAGCTTGGCGCCATACTTGATCTCGTGATCTTCGCGCTCGAACCGCCAGACCAGGGTGTCTCTTGTATCATCTGTCCAATGGATGACATCGATAAACTCACCTGTCAGAAAATCAAAAATGCCCATATTTTAGCTCCCCATTAACTTCAAAATCGCGCTCAACTTCCGCCAAGCACATCACTTGCAATGCGTGGTAATAACGGCCGTGCCGTCTCTGCGTTCATGCCCGGTTTCAGGCGGCGGTCGTAAAGCATGCGCAGCAATAATTCGTCGTGGCGGGTTAACAGCGCGAATTCTTCGTCATCGTTAAAAATCGACGGGCGAACATTTGGGCTGTCATTGGCCAGCCCCAAGGCCTGAGCCATTTCTTCGTGAATACACGACAAGCGCATCAATCCAGTATGCTCAGCTTTGACAAGAATAATCGCAGATTGATAGACATTGACGTTCGCCCGATCCGAGAATGCATAGGCAACACAAAAAGTGTTACGCGGTGAATTACCGATCTCTTTAACCACGATCTGACTTAAGCCGGGCATACGCCGCCGCAATTCAGGGCCGACGGTTTTCTGTTCGTCGCGATGCAAGAACAGCACGTGAAAGTTTGGGTCTGTGTCGGTAATGCGAATATCAAGGCCAGTCAAACCTGCCAGTCTTTTGGCATAATTTGCGACATTTAGGCGGTCTTTGACGCGGGTTTCTTCCGGCACAAGCTCACCAAACACCAATCCTATGCGCACCGGTTGTTGCCAACGGCGAAGCGAAGACTCGGTTTGCTGGGCGACAAATTGATTGCCGCGGATGGTATATTCATCAAACAGCGCGATGCGTTCAAAATCTTCGACCAGCGTGCGGCTGGTAAATGGTGCATCAGTGCCGCCGTTGTCTGTACGCAGCAAACCTTGGGCTTGCAGTCGGGTTTGAACACCGGAATAATATTGCTGCAATCGCAAACTTTCGGCCGAGCGTTGCAATGGTGCAGTTGTGCGCTGACTGCCCAAATCGTTCGGGATTTCTTCACATGCCGTTAGGCCCAGAAGGCCTAACAACAACAGACCGGTCCAGCCAGATTTGAACGATTTTGCGTGGGAACTGAACATCAAAAACTAACCTTTACTCAGGACTAGGGACAGCAGTCCCAAGGGCTTCACCTACGCCTGTTCCGCGCGCTTTGGCGGCACTTAAGGTATCACGTAGGTCACTTTCCATCTTTTGCAGCTCAATTTCGGCAGATTTACGGCGGGCTTTGCCTTCATCAGCAATAGTGAGCGAATCTTCAATGGTGGCAATCAAATCGCGATTGGCAATTTTTATGGCCTCGATGTCAAAAACACCACGTTCTACTTCTTCGCGGATCGCTTTGTTGGCGGTTTTCAAATTCGCAGCGTTGGCTTTCAGCAACTCGTTCGTCAAATCAGAGGCCTCTTTTACGATTTTGGCGGCATCAGCAGACCGTTGGATCGTGATTGCCTGCGCCAATTGGCTTTCCCAAAGGGGAATTGTGTTGACCAAAGTGGAATTTATTTTGGTCACCAAAGATTTGTCATTTTCCTGCACCAGCCGGATCGAAGGCAGCGATTGCATGGTGACCTGACGAGTCAATCTTAGGTCATGCACACGGCGCTCAAGATCGTCGCGCGCCGATCGCAAGTCGCGTAATTCCTGCGCTGCCATTACCTGCTGATTTTCAGGGGAGGCTGTGACTGCGTCTTCTTTGGCAGGGATTTCAGTTGTGTCCAGCACCTTAATCACGCCTTCGCCAGCAGCGATATAAATGCCAAGTTCGTTGTAGAACTCTAGCGTGCGGTCATAAAGGTTATCCAGCGACCGAATGTCTTTCATCAACGTATGTTCATGGTCCAACAATTCAGTGGTGATTTTGTCGATCTGATCTTCGACTTTTTCATAACGCGACATGAATTTAACAAATGGCGCGGCGCCACCAGTGATAACTTCCCAAAAGCTGCGTTTTGACCGGGTATCAAGTTCAGAAATTTCGAATCCGCGGATCGAGGTAACCATGTTGCGCAAGGCTTGGCCTGCAGGGCCGACATCTTTGTTTCGCACGCCGTCTAACATCGATTGGCTGATCCGTTGCAGACCTGATTGTGCGCCGGCCCCAAAAGACACAATGGTTTGCGTCTTGGTGATATCAATTTCAGCCATGCGCTTTTTGATCTGTTTCTTGTCGTCGCCCTTGGCGTCATCCAGAGGCACCACATCAACATTTGGTTCAACTAAAACTACGGCGTTAACCTTTTCCACCAGCTTGGTCGCTTGTGCGGAACGCGCCTTTTTTGAAACTTCCATTCGATATTTCCCCGATTAGGTTGCCACACCCTCGTGGCGCAGCCGTTCTCTTAATACTTCAATCTCTACATCAAGTTCGCTGCGATCATCCAGCAGCAATTGTTCCTGCTGGGCCGCGAAGTTCTTCTCTAAATCGCTTAATAAAGCCTCGTAATCTGCGCGCACCGCCGGATCATTGGTCTTTTGATAAAGCTCAGCGAATTGCAGCGTCGCAGCACGCGCGCCCTTCAAATAAACGCTCAGATATTTTCGTGCGGCATTTAAATCCCTTGGGTCGTCTTCAACAGTGCGAAACATTTCCTGCGCTTCGAAAACAAAACTATTCAACCGACCTGTAAGTTTGCGGTCGTTCAATTCTGCAATGGCTGTTTGCATCGCTTTTACGTGACCCTCGGCTGTATCAATCGCACGAGCCACGCGCCGGTTGGCGGCCGTGCCCGCTTTGTGCTGTCCCTTACTTTGAAGGGCATCAATGCCAAAGGCAAAAAGGTGCAACAGGATCGCGAACACGGCCAATACAGCCGGGAACAGAAGTCCCGAACCAGTGCCCAGTGTCGCAATTCCGACCCCAAGACCACATAGGACAGCGGCGATTGTCTTACGCGGCAAGGCTGGTCGTTGGGCGTTTGGACGCGCCCCACAGGCGGCATGGGCGATTAAACCTTCACGCAGCATCCAAGGGGCCGCAATCAAGATAACAAAAGCGGTAAAATCACGAATAATCCCTGTGGCATCACCGGAAGTAACGGCGCCAAACCCCGTGAACAGCAAGGGAAGCGGGGCGAAAAACAGCAACCTTGCCTGAATGCGAACCGTGCGCCCGGCTCGGGGCGTATCCGACTCTGGCTTGGCGGCTGCACCTTTGGGTTGCTTCTGGCTATAGTTGCCGCCAAATTCGCGCGCCATCAGCCGCCCACCGATATCCAGCCAAAACTGACTGAGATTATCAATGCGAACAGCACCAAAAACGCGATCCATTTAAGCGAAAGTATCGACATAAGACCCCTTTTAACGATGTACCCGTTCACTGTTTACACAGCCCATATATCATCCCGCCTAAGTGATAGCCACCGCCAGCGATAGGTTCAATTCAGTGCTTCTTATTGCGGCTGCGTTCGCTTGCTAGTTTGCGTTGATACCCGGTTTGCACAATCTCAACCAGCACCAAAACAACAACCGAGAAATAGAAAGTAGATTTCGACATTGGGGTCAGGGGATGATTGAAGATTATGATCTGCAGACTATCGTCATGCATCGCGTGCGCCGCCGCTGGCCCTGCCTCGCCCAACAGTACCACACCGACGATTAGCAAGATGAACAACCCCAAAACTTCGTACATCCGATTCTTCTTCAAGAACTCAGTTACCGTATCGGCCAGCGCTAGCATTGCCACGCCAGATGCCAAAATAGCGATCGCCAGAACGACAAACACATCGGTAATCGCAATGGCGGAAAGGATCGAGTCAAAGCTGAAGATCAGGTTCATCAACACAATCATCATAACGACTTGGGTTGCCGTCTTTTTGTGGGTGTTGCCCAGCGGGTGGTCCAAGTCTTCGACAGACAACATATGCGATATCTCACGCACGGCTGTATACATGATGAACACGCCGCCGATCAAGAATACCAACGTCGAGAAATTAACCGCCCCTTCAATTATTCCTGGCATATCAAATGTATAAAACGGTGTTTTTAGCGTGCCAAGCAATCGAACCATAAGAAATAGCAGGACAATTCGCAGCAGAACCGCAATGATAATGCCCCAGAACCTTACTGATTTCTGCGAAGCTTTTGGCGCGCGTTGCGATTCAATCGAGATATATAACAGGTTGTCAAAGCCCAGCACCGCTTGCAGAAATATCAACACGACAAGGTTGCCAAGGTTTTCAAAAGTCAGAAGTTCGGACATCTTGGTTTTCTTTCGGTTTGCGTTTGTTCATGACTGCGTTGGTCACAACTGCCCCCGCTTTGGCAACGTAATTATAAGCGTTCCCAACGCACGGCAAGCCCGAGTGTGACCGTGTTTACCTTTAGAAAAACAGAAATGTTTGTTTTTTTACATATTTGCGCTAAACTCGACCTCACGAAGTTACGATTGCCGACACTACCGCTAGGCTAAATTCCTGCTCGTGTGGCAAGCGACGACGTTGAAGGCTTGTGCAGACCGCGCTTGCCCAGCTCGGGGGGAGTTGAAAGATGGCCAAAGGAACCGTGAAGTGGTTTAATTCCGCGAAAGGGTATGGATTTATCCAGCCCGAAGAAGGCGATGGCGACGTGTTTGTCCATATTACAGCCGTACAAGAGGCCGGATTGACCGGGCTTGAAGACAATCAAGCTGTTGAATACGAACTGATTGACGGGCGTGATGGGCGCAAAAGCGCGGGCGATTTGAAGTTGAGCTGACGCTTGGTTCTAGTCTGATTTTGAAGGCAGTTGTCGTTGCACTCTATTTTCGCGACTTAACTGACCACGGCCAATGCGACCGCAAATCCCGCTATTTCTGCCAATTGCTGAGATCCGCCCAAAACATCACCTGTTTGTCCACCGATCCGCTTCATTGAGAAGTAGAACAAAGGCAAGGTCGCAACCACGACCCAAAACAAAAGCGGGACTGCGCCCCAACCAAGCGCGAGCAGGCAGATAATCACAGTTATCCCACATGCCATCAAAATAGAGGCCGGCGGGGGCATGCCAACGCCCGCTGCAAGACCGTCTGCACGTGCTGGCGGCATTAGAAACATCGCCAAGACCATAGGCAATCGCGAAGCAGCGCCAATTGCGACCAGTGGCCAAAACAGATGCCCTGCGTCGATCAAACCCTCAAGCCCTGACCATCGCGCCAGCAAAGCCACGCCTAATGCAACCGCGCCGAACGCACCGATGCGGCTGTCTTTCATGATCAAAAGCCGCGCCTCTACATCGCGTCCACCGCCTATGCCATCGGCACAGTCTGCCAAGCCATCTTCATGCATTGCACCGGTTGAAAAGGCCAAAAACCCCAGTGTTAAGGCCGCCAAGATCCCACTTGGCGCACCAAGACCACCAAGAATTATTGCGAAAACTGCGGCTATTGTCCCAAGCCCGGCGCCAACCAGCGGATAGGCCCAAGTCGCCGTGGCCATCCGTTCGCCGGCTTCTTCAGGGTCAACAGGAACAGGCAGAATGCTAAGTAATCCGAACGCGGCTGCGATATCAATGGCTCGAAAGTTCTGGGCCTGCAAAGAGTCGCTCATATTGTTTAACCTTACGCGTTTTGACCTTTTCATGGCAATGAATGGCGCTAAATAGAGGTAAATTCAATTCTTATCGCAAGGCCACCGCCCATGAACGCCCCTTTTTCAACCGTCGCTGAATTCAAAGCCTTACTGGGTAAGCTACCAGATGCCGACGCAAAGGCAAAAACGGCTGCGGCAGATCGGAATGGTCAACTTACCAAGCCCCCTGCTGCACTTGGGCGGCTTGAAGATTTGGCGATTTGGTACGCTGGATGGCGGGCAAACGCGAAGCCCGAAATCAATGCACCGCAAGTGGTGATCTTTGCTGGGAATCATGGTGTTGCAGCCCAAGGTGTTTCAGCATTTCCTACCGAAGTAACCGAACAGATGGTGTTCAATTTTCAGGCTGGTGGGGCCGCAATTAACCAGCTTTCCAAGTGTTTCGGCGCAAAAATGACGGTAGAAGCGCTGGACTTGGATAGACCAACAGCCGATTTCACCACCCAACCCGCAATGGAAGAAGCCGATTTCATTGCGGCGTTGCAAATCGGTTGGAACGCGGTGGACGCATCTTCAGATTTGCTTGTGACTGGTGAGATGGGCATTGGTAATACCACATCAGCCGCAGCCATCGCCAACGCGATTTTTGGTGGCGCTGCCGAAGATTGGGTTGGTCGTGGCACCGGTGTCGATGATGCGGGGCTAAAGCTCAAAGCTCGTGTTGTGCGCGAGGGCCTAGCAACTCATGCCGACAGTCTTGGCGATCCCATTGAGGTTTTGCGCTGCCTAGGCGGTCGCGAATTGGCTGCGATGGCTGGTGCGATAACTTGTGCGCGTTTCAATCGCATCCCGGTTATTTTGGATGGCTTTATCTGCACTGCCGCCGCCGCCGTGTTAGAACGCGCGCAAAAAGGCGCGTTAGATCATTGTGTGGCTGGGCATGTTTCGGCAGAAGCGGCGCATGCCAAGATGCTGAAATTTTTGGAAAAAGAACCGCTTATATCGCTTGGATTACGCCTGGGCGAAGGTTCAGGTGGCGCGCTTGCTATCGGAATATTGAAAGGCGCTGTTGCCTGTCATTCCGGCATGTCTACGTTTGCAGAGGCCGGTGTCAGCGACGGCTAGCAAAAAACGCTGTCAGTAAATCACTGCAAGCAGCCTCGTTGATCCCGGCGTAAATTTCCGGTTTATGATGGCATTGCGGGTGATCAAACACCCGCGCACCTTGTTCAACGCCGCCGGATTTCTGATCGGACGCACCGTAATACAACACGTCGATTCGCGCCAACGAGATGGCGGCGGCACACATCGCGCAAGGCTCCAGCGTCACGTACAAGCGGTGTCCGGGCAAGCGTTCGCTTTTGGCCGCCTTACACGCTGCCCGTATCGCCAGAATTTCCGCGTGCGCTGACGGATCATTTAGCGCGCGGGTTTGATTGCCTGCCTGGGATACGACCTGCCCTTTAGCGTTTAAAAGAACAGCGCCCACAGGCACTTCACCACGCGCGGCTGCGGCTTTTGCTTGGATTATTGCTGAGTCCATATGACTGGTAAAATCGCCCATGGGTTTTTCTTGCCCGCTGATCTTGCGTTAGGCAAGCAATCTTTAGCTTTCCGTACAGAGCAAGGCGTTCTATAGCGGCCCTCATGGAACAAAAATCCCCAGAAGGCGATCGCATCGCCAAAGTCTTGGCCCGTGCTGGCGTTGCTTCTCGTCGTCAAGCCGAACGCATGATCTCAGCTGGCCGTGTGGCCGTGAATGGCAAGGTGATCGACAGCCCAGCCCTGAACGTCACCGTGAGTGACCGGATCGATGTGGACGGCAAGTTGATTGCAGAAGTCGAGGCGTCAAAGCTGTGGCGATATTACAAGCCCATTGGGTTGGTCACAACCGAGCGTGACGAAAAGGGCCGTCAAACAGTGTTTGAAAGTCTGCCTTCTGAATTGCCGCGCGTCATGTCTGTTGGACGGCTTGATCTCAATTCTGAAGGGTTGTTGCTGTTAACCAATGATGGTGAGTTGAAACGCAAACTGGAACTGCCTTCGACAGGCTGGGTGCGCAAATATCGGGTGCGGGTCAATGGCGTGCCAAATGACAAGCAGCTTGAACCGCTTCGAAATGGGATCACCGTTGAAGGTGAAAGGTTTCAGCCGATGTCGGTCTATATCGACCGTCAACAAGGCGCAAACGCTTGGCTGACAATTGGTTTGCGTGAAGGTAAAAATCGCGAAATTCGCCGTGCGATGGATGTTGTGAACCTGAAGGTGAACCGATTGATCCGGGTGTCTTATGGGCCGTTTCAGTTGGGCGATATGAAACCAGAACAGGTTGAACTTATCAGCCCCAAAGCCTTGCGTGATCAGCTT
>JBLHMX010000008.1:0-29360 GCA_047622625.1 Paracoccaceae bacterium
TTTGAAATCGACGGACAAAGTTTTGGATGTCACTAGTAAAGTATCTGGGATGACAGCGGTGAATTATTTGTTCTTTCCTGAGGCTACTGTTTCGACGATCCAACGGCTACTGGAACTTGTTCAAAATATCCCTTGGTTTTGACGTATGGCGATCAAGCTGCCGACCCGACCCCACGTCACTTCGAAGCTAATAGCCTTGAACCAAATTGCTGAACCCCCCACATTCACCTGAACCCCATTTGCAAAGGTGCGTCTTTTGGCCAGCAAAAAACTCCCCGTAATCTTTCTGTTGATCACCGTTGCACTTGATAGCATCGGTATTGGTATCATCATGCCTGTGATGCCGGATCTGTTGCTTGAACTTGGTGCCACTGATTTGTCCCAAGCTGCCACATGGGGCGGAGTGATGGCGGCTACTTTCGCGGTGATGCAATTCCTGTTTGGCCCAACCATTGGCAACCTGTCGGATCGTTTCGGTCGCCGACCAGTCTTGTTGGTGTCGCTTGCTGCCCTGTCTGTAGATTATTTGATAATGGGTTTTGCGCATTCAGTGTGGCTGTTGGTGATTGGCCGTATAATCGGCGGTATCACTTCGGCCACGCAATCGACCGCGTCTGCCTATATGGCCGACATTTCGTCAGACGAAGAGCGTGCAGCTAATTTCGGCCTTATCGGTGCTGCATTTGGTGTTGGGTTCATTCTTGGGCCATTGATCGGTGGTCTATTGGGCGAATTTGGCTCTCGTGCGCCATTTTTTGCCGCTGCAGCACTTGCTGCGGCTAACACCATATTCGGTCTGTTTGTGCTGTCTGAAACCGTAACTGATGAAATCCGCAGGCCGTTTTCTTGGGCGCGCGCCAACCCAATTGGTGCCTTCAAACACATGGGAAAATTGCCCGGCGTGCGCCGCCTGATGGTTGTTTTCTTTTTCTACAACATCGCGTTTTTTGTCTATCCAAGCGTTTGGGCCTATTACACGCAGGAACGGTTTGGCTGGGACGCTGGCATGGTCGGTATTTCGCTGGCGGTCTTTGGCGCTTCGATGGCCGTTGTGCAGGGCGGCTTGATCCGCGTTATCATTCCGAAGTTTGGCGAACATCGCACGGTGGTCCTTGGCTTTTCAATCACGGTTGTGGCCTTCCTGATTTATTCCTTGGCATTTGAAGGCTGGCACATATTCGTTTTGGCGCCCCTAACCTCGCTTGGGGTGGTCGCTGGACCAGCGCTGCAAGGCATCATGTCGCGCACAGCCCATGCGGACCAACAGGGCGAATTGCAGGGCATTCTCAGTTCAATTTCCGCAATCGGTGTGATTATCAGCCCGTTGTTGATGACCAACATCTTCAGCTATTTCACCCGCGATGGCACTCCATTTTACTTTCCGGGCGCTCCGTTCATTCTGTCTATGGCATTAGTCTTGTTGGCTCTGTTGATATTTTCAAGCCGCAAGCGCTTGTTTACAGATGGCAAAGTGAAAATCGCGCCGGCAGAATAATCGCCATAAAAAAAGGCCCGCACAATGGCGGGCCTTTTCAATTCTAAAGCGTAATTCCTTAGTTAGGAATGTCGCCAGTCAAACCTTCAACATAGAAACCCATGCCAGCCAACGCGCCGTCATCAGCAAGCTCGCCTGCTGCCAACCATACCGAGCCGTCTTGCTTGTTAATCGGGCCAGTGAAAGGTTCGTATGCACCAGTTGAGATGCTTTCAAGCAGGGCGATAGCGTCGGCTTTCACATCTGCAGGAACTGCGTCTGTGATGTCGCCAATGCCTACCATGCCAGCACCAATGCCGTCCCATGTGTCTGTGCTTTCCCAAGTGCCATCCATAACCGCTTGAACGCGAGCGATGTAGTAAGGCGCCCAGTTATCGATGATCGATGAAACCCGTGGCAGTGGGCCGTATTCGGACATGTCTGAAGCTTGACCAAACGTAATGACGTTACCAGCTTTTTCAGCAGCGGCTTGTGGTGCGGTTGAATCTGTGTGCTGCAAAATCACGTCGTGACCAGTTTCGATCAGCGCTGTTGCGGCATCAGCCTCTTTCGCGGGATCAAACCAAGTATAGGCCCAAACAACCGAAAATTCCACGTCAGGGTTTTCTTTCTTGGCGTGGATATAGGCAGCATTGATGCCACGGATAACTTCCGGAATTGGGAAGGAACCGATATAACCGACTTTGTTGGTTTTGGTCATCCGACCAGCGATCAAACCTTGAACCGCACGACCTTCATAAAAACGTGCTGAATAGGTTGAAACGTTGTCAGCCCGCTTGAAACCTGTGGCGTGCTCGAACTTTACGTTCGGGAATTTCGCCGCAACTTCAATTGTTGGGTCCATATAGCCAAAGGATGTGGTAAAGATGATATCAGCTCCACCAAGTGCCATTTGGGTCATGGCGCGAACAGCGTCAGCACCTTCAGGTACGCTTTCCTGAAATACGGTTTCAACTGCTTCGCCAAATTCGGCTTCTACAGCAAGACGGCCTTGGTTGTGCTCATAGGTCCAGCCGCCATCGCCGACGGGGCCGACAAAGATAAAGCCAGCTTTGACCTTGTCAGCGGCAATCGCGCTGCTGCTAAGGCCGACGGCAAGTGCCACGCCTGTTGCAAGTGTTTTCATTAATTTCATTGGGAAAATTCCTCCTGTTGGTGGGCTAGCAGAACAGCCCGGTTAAATTTACTTCGCTTAGTGCGAAGCATGGAATACGCGGCCAAGTGAGGCCGGAGCGCTAGATCGACCTCCAGACATAATGACAAGGACCAGAATTGTCACGAGGTACGGGCTCGAAGAAAGAATAAGCAGGTCATATGCGTCAGAAATGCCGAACACTTCCTTTGCCGCAAAGCTAACTAAAGCAGCAGCGGCAAAGCCAAAGAAGCCTAAGAATGCAAATCTCCATTGCATTCTTCGGGCCAGAAAACCTGAAAGAGCTACAATAAGTAAAAAGGCAATCCCGCTAAGCAAAAATGCCGCCGGCAATACTTGGAATAACGAGGCTCCCACTGCTTGCAGATTAAGTTGAAGGATGGACACGCCGCCAAAAAGATAAGCGCCAAGCATTACCCGCCCGGGTTTCCAACTGGCAAATACGACAAGCGCCAGCGCAATCCAACCTGCACCAGCGGTCATACCTTCGGTCCAAAGCGGCGTGCGGATCAGCGATAGATACCCGCCACCAAGCCCCGCACAGGCGCCGCCAAACAAGATAGCCATCACGCGGATGCGCTTGACGTTATAGCCAATCGCATGCGCCGCATCGTGGTTTTCACCAACAGCACGCAACACAAGGCCTGCGCGCGTAAATTTTAGGAAATACCAAGCTGCTGCTACCAAAAGCAACGACACATAGACCATATAATCGTGGCTAAGCAGGGCCTGCCCAACAAAAGGCAAATCGTTCAGAAATTGAATTTCAAGTCTCGGAAATGGCGGTGGCTTTATACCCACATAACTGATCCCCATCAGGGCGGAAAAGCCAAGGCCAAACAATGTTAACGCAAGGCCAGTCGCCACCTGATTTGACAGGAAATATTGCGTCAGCACCGCGAAAATCAGGGCCAAAAAAGCCCCGCCAGCGGCGGCGGCAAGGAAGCCAATCCACGGGTTTCCGGTTTCAACAGCAACGGCAAAACCACAGATCGCGCCGGTGATCATCATACCTTCGACACCAAGGTTCAGAACTCCGGTTTTTTCCACCACCAATTCGCCAAGGGCGGCGAACAGGATAGGGGTCGATGCCACAATTAATGTGGCGATCAAAGCAAGCGGGTTAATGGCTGAAAGGTCCATTACACGGCCTCCTTCTTTGAAACCGTCTTAACGACACGGCGAATTCGGTAGTTTGATAATAAATCAAAGGCCAGTAGGAAGAACAAGAGCATGCCCTGAAATGCCTGAATGGCCGCGGCTGGTAGACCATCTTGTTCGGCCAGATTACCGCCAATATAGGTCAGTGCTAGTAACAATCCGGCGAGCAGAATGCCAAAGGGGTTAAGGCGGCCCAAAAACGCTACGATAATCGCTGTGAATCCATAGCCAGACGCGAAATCAATACTGATTTGTCCGGCTGGCCCTGTGACTTCGAACAGTCCTGCAAGACCTGCAAGTGCGCCGGAAAGACCAAGAGTGAAGGCCACGACTTTGGCCGGGACTACACCCGCAAACATTGCAGCCCGTGGTGATTGGCCGGTTAGGTTAATTTGAAATCCGATCAGATGGCGCTGCATCAAAACATATGCGCCGATCACCGCCAAAAACGCTGTGACCACACCCCAATGCATCCCAGTGCCCGCGATCAGTTCAGGGTTCGCAGACCCGGCCCATTGTGCCAGATTACGTGACCCTGGAAAGCCTTGGCCTTCAGGATTTTTCAACACACCAAGCGCGGCAGAAGACAGAACATGCCCGGCCACATAAACCAACATCAACGAAACCAGAATTTCATTTGTGCCAAACCTGTTTCGCAAGATCGCCGGGATCATCGCCCAAGCCCAACCACCAAGACCGCCACCCAGCACCATCAGCGGAAAGACATACCAAGCGTCGACCGGATACATGGCAAGACCAACGGCAGCCCCGCACACAGCGCCTATTATATATTGGCCTTCGGCGCCGATATTCCAGATACC
Organism: Paracoccaceae bacterium; assembly: GCA_047622625.1. Classification (GTDB taxonomy): domain Bacteria; phylum Pseudomonadota; class Alphaproteobacteria; order Rhodobacterales; family Rhodobacteraceae; genus UBA5972. The sequence goes on from JBLHMX010000008.1 coordinate 4,631, forward strand.
AGCCTTAAACCCGATGGACAGACCAATCGCGATCAAGATCAGTGGCCCAGCTTTAGTTAGTAATTGGCCGCGATAATAAAATGCAAATTCACCAAATAGAGGATCCCAAAAGATCATACGGATCGATGAAAGCGGCTCTTTTCCAAGGGCCGCAAACAAGAACCCGCCTGCGATCATAGTGGCGATAACCGCGAGCAATGGCGTTAATGCCACCCATAGTTTCGACGATTGTGGTCGTGCCTCAAGCCTGAACATGATCGGCCCCCGTTTTTGTGTTGGCATCAGTACCGGCGACGCTTGGTTCAACTTGACCACCCATCATCAGGCCAATGTCGTCCATGCTTAGATCAGCGGTTTCCGCTGGCTTTGTCAGGCGACCTTCGTTCAGAATTGCCAAGCGGTCTGACACCTCAAGCAATTCATCAAGATCTTGGCTGATAATCACCACTGCTGCCCCGCCTTCGGCAAGATCCATTAAAGCTTGCCGGATATCGGCTGCAGCAGCAGCATCCACGCCCCAAGTTGGCTGATTAACCACCAAACATTTGGGGTTCTGTAAAACCTCGCGACCAATCACGAATTTCTGAAGGTTCCCGCCTGATAGTGATCGCGCTGAATTTTCAATCCCTGGGGTACGCACGTCAAACTGTTCGACGATTGCCTTGGCAAAACCGCGGGCGGCATTCCAGCGCAGAAACCCGTTATTAGACAGCTTTTGACGGATATTGCCGGTTAGCATGGCATTTTCTGTAAGGCTCATGTCCGGCGCGGCCGCATGACCAAGCCGTTCTTCTGGCGCGGTTAGCAAACCAAGCTCGCGGCGCTCATTCGGGTTCAAGTCGCCAATATCAACAGCGTCCATTTGCACCATTTCGCGCGGAGATTTTGTTTCACCGCTCAGGGCCAGCAACAATTCATCCTGCCCATTGCCAGCCACACCACCGATGCCCAGAACTTCCCCTGCACGTACAACGATATTCACGTTCTTCAATGTCGTGCCAAACGGATTCTTTGACACCAGGTTAAGATCTTTGACGTTCAATATCACTTCGCCTGGATGCAGGTTTTTCTTGGTCGGTGTGTGCAGCGCGGCGCCCACCATCATTTCCGCCATCTTACGGGCGGTTTGTTCCTTGGGTATGCAATTACCGACAACTTTGCCGTGGCGCAGTATGGTTGCGTGATCACACAACGTGCGAATTTCCTCCAGCTTATGTGAAATATACAGGATCGCTGTGCCGTTATCTGAAAGTTTGTGTAATGTTTCAAACAGCACGTCAACTTCTTGTGGTGTTAAAACGCTGGTCGGCTCGTCCATTATCAAAAGCTTGGGGTGTTGCAGCAAGCAGCGGATAATCTCGACCCGCTGACGTTCTCCGACGGATAGATCACCAATGATCCGGTTCGGATCAAGCGGCAGTTTATACGCATCGGACATTTCACGGATTTGGTTGGAAAGTTCGCGTCGATGCGGTGCATTTTCCATGCCCAAGGTAATATTTTCAGCCACTGTGAGCGCGTCGAAAAGTGAAAAATGCTGAAATACCATTGCGACCCCAGACGCACGCGCGGCCTTGGGTTCGCTAGGCTGATAAGATTGGCAGCTTAGCGTCATCACGCCGCTATCTGGTTTCACCAGCCCGTAAATCATCTTTACCAAAGTCGATTTGCCAGCGCCGTTTTCACCCAACAGCGCGTGAACCTCGCCTTCTGCAATCTCAAAACTGACGTCGTCATTTGCGACGACACCGGGATAGGCCTTGGTAAGGCCCGCAAGTTTCAAAAGTTCGGTCACAATGCTTGTTCCTTTGCATGTCCGTTTACTTGGGTGCGCTTTTGGCTGTTGTTTAACCTAAATAGTTCCATAGCAACCCCAAGCGCAATTGCTGCAGGTTCTTTGCCCAGGTCAGGCTGTCCTATGGGGCAGGTGATACGGCTAATCTGGGCTTGGCTGTGGCCAAGCGCGATCAATCGTTTCCTAAATCGTGCCCATTTAGTTGCAGACCCAATCAAGCCCGCAAATTGAAAGCTGTGCAGCAGAATTTGATGGCAAAGCTCCAGATCAAGCGCATGGGAATAGGTCAGCACCAGATGCTGGGCATCAACTGGCGCGTATTTCACGACTTCGCTTGGATTGACTGCGATCAATTTCGTGACACCTTGCGGAATGGTTTCAGGATACCGTGCTGTTGCCGTATCAACCCAAGTTACATCAAAACCCAACGCAGGAAGTACACCAACCAACGCGCGGCCGACATGTCCGGCCCCATAAATCCACAATCGTTGGCCGTTTGTTTCGAATTCTTCGCCAAATTCGGCAGTCTCGACAATCGTGCCTAGCCCGGGCGTAATTCCAGACACCACAGGCCGATTAAACTGGTTAAGTGGTTTGATCGCACTTTCTAATTCTGCGATTTCGACGTCGCCGAAAATTTCAGTCAGCAAGTTCACCGATCCGCCACAACATTGCCCAAGGGCTGGGCCCAAAGGCACGGTTCGCGCTTGGCGAAGCCAATCGCCAGATGCATTAAGTGCTTCGTGCGCAGATACAACCGCTTGATATTCCAAGGTTCCGCCGCCGATGGTTTCACTTTGCCCGCCGGCCCAGACCAACATCGATGTTCCCGCATCGCGTGGAGTTGAACCCTTTGTGTCTGTCACAACAACCCTGGCGACCCGCCCATGTGCCGCGACTTTTTCTGCTAATGCAGCCAGATCAAACGCCATCGATTTCACCCCGTTGTGCCTGTACAGCAAACAAAACGCGTTCTGCAGTTGCCGGGCCATCAAGGTCGGGATACCGGCTGCCATCGCCGCTTGCGCGAATGGCGTCGGAAAGAGCAAGGAATGTCGAAATTCCCAACATAAATGGCGGCTCGCCCACTGCTTTAGATCGGTAAATGGTTTTTTCTTTATTCAATCCACGTGCCCATAAGTTCACATTGAAAATCTCGGGGCGATCCGAACACGCTGGAATTTTATAGGTCGATGGTGCGTGGGTGGTTAGGCGACCCGTGTCGCTCCAGGCTAATTCTTCTGTTGTTAACCAGCCAGCACCTTGAACATAGCCACCTTCGATCTGGCCAATATCCAGCGCTGGATTAAGCGAACGCCCAACATCATGTAAAATATCCGTGCGCAACATGCGGTTTTCGCCAGTCAGAGTATCAATGACCACTTCGGTCACAGACGCGCCATAAGCGAAATAATAGAACGGGCGGCCTTGGCCTTTGATGCGGTCCCATTCGATATCGGGTGTCGCGTAAAACCCGTTGGCCGACAACGAGATACGGTTTCGATAAGCCTCGCCAGCGATTTCGCTGAAGCTGAAAGATTTATCACCAACCTGAACGCGCCCATCTTCAAAAGTTATGTCATTCGCGTTGACGCGGTAATGACCTTTCAAAAACAAGATCAGACGATTTCGCAGTTGGTGACATGCGGCTTTCACAGCCATCCCGTTCAAGTCTGACCCGCTTGAAGCCGCAGTTGCCGAAGTGTTCGGTACTTTTGCAGTATCGGTTGCGGTAATTTTGACGGCCTCAATACCCAAACCAAACGCATCTGCTGCGACCTGCGCGACCTTAGTAAACAGGCCTTGGCCCATTTCCGTGCCACCGTGGTTGAGATGGATCGAACCATCGGAATAGATATGCACCAATGCGCCCGCTTGATTAAGAAATGTAAGGGTAAAGCTGATACCAAACTTGACCGGCGTTAGCGCAATTCCCTTTTTCAGGATCGGATTCTTTGCGTTCCATTCGGTGATGGCTTTGCGTCGTTTTACGTAATCCGATGACTTGACTAATTCGGCCGAAATCTCGCGGATCACGCTGTCTTGAATTTCCTGATGATAGGGCGTGGTTTCACCAGCTTTAGCGCGCATTGACTGGTAATAGTTGGCCTTGCGAATAGCCAAAGGATCAGCCGATAATTCATGCGCTATATGATCGATCACACGCTCAATACCAACGACACCTTGAGGCCCGCCAAATCCGCGATAGGCCGTATTGGAAACCGTGTTGGTTTTCAAACGATGCGAAGTGATCCGCGCGTGCGGCAAATTATAGGCATTATCCGCATGTAACATTGCCCGATCAACCACAGCTAAAGACAAGTCCTGCGCCCAGCCACACCGGGCGTAGTGTGTGAAGTTCACGCCAGCGATACGGCCTTCGGCGTCAAAACCTGCGGTGTATTCAATACGAAACTCATGACGTTTTCCGGTGATAATCATGTCGTCATCACGATCATAACGCATCTTACAAGGCAGGCCGGTTTTATGGGCGACAATTGCGCAAGCCACAGCCAAAGAATTGCCCTGACTTTCCTTGCCACCAAAACCGCCACCCATGCGACGGACTTCGACCCGCACGGCGTTGAACGCGATGCCCAAAGCGCCCGCAACTTTGTGCTGGATTTCACTTGGATGCTGGGTAGAAGAATGCACCAGCATATCGCCGCCTTCTTGCGGCAAAACAAGCGCGACCTGGCCCTCAAGGTAGAAATGCTCCTGTCCGCCGATTTCCATCGATCCGGTCACAGAATAGGGTGCATTGGCGATGGCAGCGTCTGGTTCACCTTTCAGATGCACCAACGCTTCTTCAAAGCAAGAATTGGCAGCCAGTGCGGCATCAATTGTTAACAAAGCGGGTTTCTCGACGTAATCGATATTGGCAAGGCGCGCAGCTTTGCGCGCGGCTAGATGGCTGGTTGCCACGACCATGAAAATTGGCTGGCCAACAAAATGCACGCTGCCATCTGACAGTAGAGGCTCATCATTGGCCACAGGCGACACGTCATTTTTGCCTGGTAGATCAAGGGCGGTTAAAACAGAAACAACGCCTTCAGCAGCCCTTACTGGATCAAGATCCATCGCTTCGATATCGCCATGTGCAATTTCCGACAGGCCAAAAGCCACATGCAGCGTGTTTGCTGGCGTTGGAATGTCGTCGACATAGCGGGCGGATCCGGCAACATGTAAGGGTCCGGCATCATGGGGAAGGGGTTTGCTAACACTCATGCCCGAACCTCTAATACGCGTGTGTAATTTTGCCCAAGTTGACTTTCGGCGAAATACCGCAGCAATAAGTTACGCGCGATCTGCATCCGGTATCTAGCCGAGGCGCGCATGTCGCTCATGGGGGTGTAATCTTGTTCAAACAGCTTAATCGCGGCTTTGATTGTTTCGTCTGTCCAAGGATGGCCTTCTAAAGCCTGTTCAACAAAAACCGCACGTTTTGGTGTCGCTGCCATGCCTCCAAAAGCGATGCGCGCAGTTTGAACCACGCCATTATCGACCGTGATGTTGAAACAGCCACAAACAGCCGAAATATCTTGGTCGAACCGCTTGGAAATTTTGTAGCATTTCAAGTTGTCGGTTTGGCGCGGGATCGACACCGCTTCGACAAATTCACCATCTGCAATGTCTTGTGTGCCATAGGCGACAAAAAAATCTTCCAATGGCAAATCACGTGTTTTGCGCCCACAACGTAAATGTAATGTCGCACCAAGCGCGATAAGAGCGGGCGGCCCATCACCGATGGGCGAGCCGTTCGCGATATTGCCGCCAATTGTCGCTGCATTGCGCACTTGGGTCGAGCCGAAACGACGGATCATTTCCGCAAAGTCCGGGTGATAATCTGCAACAACTTCCTGCATTTGCGTCAAAGACACCGCCGCACCGAAACGAATTTCTTTTTCCGAAATTGCAATTTCACCTAGCCCGGAAACCTGGGAGATAAAGCAAGGCTTGTTCAAATCCATCAAACGCTTTGTCACCCACAGGCCAACGTCCGTAGAGCCGCCGATTAATGTGGCGTCAGGATTGGCAAGGTACCAATCGGCTAGATCACCCACGGTCCTGGGAATATATGCGCCTGCAAGTTCAGTACTGGCTTTAAGCGCAAGCGCGCGTAGCGCGGCTGTTTCATCGCCAATCCAAGAGGGCGCATCGATTTCAGCGGCGGCTTCGGCCGCGCGAATAATTGGTGCGTATCCGGTGCAACGACACAGATTTCCGGCCAACACGTCGTTGTGGTTGGTTTCGCCATTGCGGTGGGCCGTCGCCATCGACATCACAAATCCGGGCGTGCAAAACCCGCACTGGCTGCCATGATGTGTGACCATTGCATCTTGTACGGGGTGCAATTCACCGCTTGGGCCTTGCAGCCCTTCGACCGTGCGAATGGATTTGCCGTGCAGCTGTGGTATAAACAAAATACAAGCGTTCAAAGCATGATGATGAACGCCATCATCCGCCAAGGATGTGACCATTACCGAACAAGCGCCGCAATCACCTTCGTTGCAGCCTTCCTTGGTGCCAGTCAGTTTTTTGTTTTCACGAAGCCAGTCAAGCAAGGTTTGCATTGCAGGTTCACCGGCGATTTGCACGGTCTCTCCATTTAGAAGAAACTCGATTTCCATATCTGAAAAACCCGCCGCCTTCTGTTTCGTTTTGTCTTTTGCGCGTTCGTCCGATGCGACGTAAAACGAATTGCGCGACACTCCCCTAAACTAGATACAAAAGTGCGCAGACTAACCTAGTCCTGACAAGGTAATTATCTATCTGCTTTTCAAGAGAGTGATATAGATTAGCCTTTTCAGAGGTTTAGAATACCCACATATATGATTGATCGACGGAAATTGACCTTTATCGCGAAATCCAAGGTAATCCTTGGCTAATGCGAATCTAACACTGCCTTGGTGGATCGGGCCTTTTCACAGCGTGGTATGCTGGGGTAGATTGCGCTTATGAACAAACCTAGCCGATTCATTCACTTGCGAACCCACACCGAATATTCGCTGTTGGAAGGCGCGATCCGCCTTAAAAAGCTGTCAGGGTTTTGCGCAGACGCCGACATGCCCGCCATTGCAGTGACCGACACAAACAACATGTTCGCGGCTTTGGAGTTTTCGGAAACGCTTTCGGCTGCTGGTATTCAGCCAATCGTCGGCTGCCAACTTGATGTTGAATATGCCCAAGCAGCCCACCCCGGTGAAATGGCCGCGCCTCCGCGCCCGTTGGTATTTTTGGCCCAGACCGAAGCTGGGTACGAAAATCTGATGAAATTGAATTCGACCCTGTTTCTTGAAGCTGGAAACGGATTGCCGCGATTGACCCTTGATCTACTAGCCAACAATGCAAACGACGTAATTTGTTTGACTGGTGGTGCAGAAGGCCCCGTAGGCAAACTGTTGCAAGACGGCCAATCACAAAAAGCGCAGGCCCTAATGACCCGCCTTGCCGATATATTTGGCGACCGGCTGTATGTGGAAATTCAGCGCCACCCAATTGAAGGCGGCATGTTGATCCCCAGCGAACAGGCCACCGAACGCGGCTTTATAGAAATGGCCTATGCGATGGATTTGCCGCTGGTTGCCACCAATGACGTATATTTTCCGAAGCAAGACATGTTTGAGGCCCATGACGCCCTGATCTGCATCGGTGATGGCGCCTATGTCGATCAACAGGAACCGCGTCGCAAGCTGACGCCGCAGCATTATTTCAAGACACAGGCCGAAATGATCACGCTGTTTGCTGATCTACCGGAAGCCATAGAAAACACGATCGAAATCGCCCAACGCTGTGCCTTTAGAACCTATACCCGCGATCCTATTTTGCCGAAATTCGCGGATAACGAAGTAGAAGAATTGCGCGCCATTGCCCATGCGGGCCTGAAAGATCGTCTTGCGATCATTCCTCACGCGGTCAGTGTTAAAGAATATGAAGACCGGCTTGATTTTGAACTTGGCGTGATCGAAGGCATGGGGTTTCCCGGCTATTTTCTGATCGTCGCGGATTTCATCAGATGGTCTAAAGAACAGAACATTCCAGTTGGCCCAGGCCGTGGTTCTGGTGCGGGCAGCCTTGTGGCTTATGCCCTTACCATCACCGATCTTGATCCATTGCGGTACAGTCTGTTGTTCGAGCGTTTCTTGAACCCCGAACGCGTATCAATGCCGGATTTCGACATCGATTTCTGCATGGATCGCCGCGAAGAAGTGATCGAATATGTGCAGGAAAAATATGGTCGGGACCGTGTTGCCCAGATCATCACTTTCGGCGCGTTGTTGTCTAAGGCCGCCGTGCGCGATGTGGGCCGAGTTTTGCAAATGCCCTACGGCCAAGTCGACCGCCTGTCAAAATTGATCCCTGTTGAAGGCGTGAAACCGGTTTCCATTGAAAAGGCATTGGCGGATGAACCACGCCTGCGCGAAGAAGCGAAATCCGAAGAAGTTGTCGCGCGTATGCTTGGTTATGCGCAACAAGTTGAAGGGCTGTTACGAAATGCGTCAACCCACGCCGCTGGTGTGGTGATCGGCGACCGGCCATTGGATGAGCTGGTTCCACTTTACAAAGACCCACGCTCTGACATGCCGGCGACCCAGTTTAATATGAAATGGGTCGAAGCTGCTGGTTTGGTCAAGTTTGACTTTCTGGGTCTTAAAACCCTGACGGTCATCCAGAATGCACTGGAGTTGTTGAAGTTACGTGACATTGAGATCGACATCGGTTTGATCCCACTTGACGATCAAAAGACTTATGACTTGTACGCCTCCGCCAAAACCGTCGCGGTGTTTCAGGTGGAAAGTTCGGGTATGATGGATGCCCTTGGCCGAATGAAGCCGACAACGATTGAGGATATCATCGCGTTGGTCGCGCTGTACCGACCTGGGCCGATGGAAAACATTCCGATGTTTTGCGATGTGAAAAACGACCGTAAAGAGCGCGAATTCCTGCATCCGACAATCGATCATTTGTTGGACGAAACGCAGGGCATTATTGTCTATCAGGAACAAGTTATGCAGATCGCCCAGGAAATGGCGGGCTATTCTCTTGGCGGGGCCGATCTGCTGCGCCGCGCGATGGGTAAGAAAATCCAGGCAGCGATGGATGCGGAACGCCCGAAGTTTATCAAAGGTGCTGGCGAAAACGGCGTTGATAAAAAGAAGGCAGTCGAGGTTTGGAACCTTTTGGACAAGTTCGCCAATTACGGTTTCAACAAATCACACGCTGCGGCTTACGGTGTGGTTTCTTATCAAACGGCTTGGCTAAAGGCCAATCACCCTGTCGAGTTTATGGCTGCCGTGATGAACTGCGATATGCATCTAACAGACAAATTGGGCGTCTATATTGAAGAAGTGAATCGCCTTGAAATTCCGCTAATCCCGCCGTGCGTAAATCGGTCGGGCGCTAAATTTACGGTTATTGAAGGTCAAATCGTTTACGCGCTTGGCGCACTGAAGAACGTCGGTGTTGAGGCAATGAAACTGATCGTCGATGGGCGTGGCGACAAGCCATTCCGCGATCTATTCGATTTCGCCCGACGGGTCGATCTGAAACGGATTGGTAAACGGCCAATGGAAATGTTGGCGCGTTCTGGCGGGTTTGATCAGTTGGACAGCAATCGCCACAAGTGTCTTGCTTCTGTCGATCAACTAGTGGCTTGGTCTGCGGCTGTTCACGAAGACCGCAATTCTGCCCAAGGTGGTTTGTTTGGCGATAGCGGAGAAGACTTGCCCATTCCTCGCCTACCGATGCCCGAAGATTGGTTGCCTGTTGAACGACTGGGGCAAGAACATCAGGCGGTCGGGTTTTATCTGTCTGGCCATCCGCTTGACGACTATCAAGGCCCATTGAAGCGCAAGGGCGTGTTGACGCTGGTTGAGCTGACCCAAAAGGCCGAAGGCGCGCGGGTTGCCGCCAAAATCGCCGGCACAGTTTCAGGCCGCCAAGAACGGAAGTCCGCCCGTGGTAACCGCTTTGCTTTTGTGCAACTGTCTGATCCCACTGGTCTTTATGAAGTCACTGTGTTTTCCGACACACTGGAACAATACCGCGATTTGTTGTCAGCAGGCAAGAACGTGGTGCTTGGCGTTGAGGCCAATATCGAAGGCGATCAGTTGAAATTACTGGCGCGATCGGTTCAGTTAGTCGATAAAGCCGTGGCCGATGCAGCAGCTATGGGTTTGCAATTTAATATCAACAATAGCGACGCGCCCTTGTCAATTAAGTCAGTTTTGGACAGCGCCAAGAAAGGCAGCGACAAACGAAGTTTGGGGCCGGTTGAAATATCAATGTTTGGGTTGATGCTTGGTGAAATTTCTGCCGATGTCTATATTGATCTGAAATCAAAGTACCCCGTGAACCCGCAAATCAGAGGCGCGATCAAGAGCTTACCAGGCGTTGTGACGGTCGAAGAGTTCTAAACTTGATCAAATTGGCGATTTAACAAGCCCATCATTCAACGCTTCACCAATGCGGTGGTTTTTGATCCCCTAATGGCGCAGCATCGCCACCTGACGCATCATCGTCAGCTAAACGTTCCATCAGCATTTGTACGCGGCGTGTCAACACAGTGATTTCGCCTGCTTGTTCAACGGCCACATCGCTAAGTTCATCGACCACCTGACTAAGATGGGCGATCGCAACTTCCAGTTTGTCTGTTCTATTTTCGCTCATACGCTGCCCATAACACGCAAGTTGGCGCGACCAAAAGGCAAAACTGCACGGGTTAACTTGCTCCGCAAACCGCCATGCGCTAGGGAAACATCAATCAGAAAATCCCGCCAAGGACAGACCTAATGGCCAAAGACCGTAAACCGAAAATTCGCCGCCCGCAGGCAGCTGCCCCAAAAGGGTTTCGCGACTATTTTGGCACCGAGGTTGCTGCGCGTAACTCGATGCTCGCCAAGATTGCCGAGGTTTACCATCGGTACGGTTTCGACCCCTTGGAAAGTTCGGCAGTTGAAACGGTCGAGGCTTTGGGTAAATTTCTGCCTGATGTGGACCGTCCAAACGAAGGTGTGTTCGCGTGGCAAGAAGACATCGAAGGCGACAAGCCCGGCGATTGGCTGGCGTTGCGATACGATTTGACAGCGCCGTTGGCGCGCGTATTCGCCCAACACCGCAACGAGCTGCCGACGCCCTATCGACGTTATGCAATGGGCCCCGTTTGGCGCAATGAAAAACCCGGTCCTGGTCGGTTCCGCCAATTTTATCAATGTGATGCTGATACGGTTGGGTCGGGGTCTGTCGCCGCAGATGCCGAAATATGCGCGATGCTGGCGGATACGCTGGAGGCCGTGGGGATTGAACGCGGTGACTATATTATTCGTGTGAATAACCGCAAAGTGTTGAACGGTGTGCTGGAAACTATGGGAATGGTTAGCGACAATACGGCGCAACGAGACGCGGTTTTGCGCACGATCGACAAATTCGACAAAGTTGGCGAAGACGGTGTGCGAGAGTTGTTAACCAAGGGCCGACTTGATGCATCCGGTGCATATATTGACGGCGTGGAATTGACGGATGCCCAAGCTGATCCTGTGCTGGCTTTTCTGACGTCAAAAGCGGAAAACGCCAATGACACACTGGATAATCTTCGCCAAGCTGTCGGTGGTTCCCAAACCGGCCTAGAAGGAATCGAAGAACTTGAAACTATCGCCGAACTTCTGGCTGCCCAAGGCTACGGTACTGACCGGATCGTCATTGACCCCTCTGTTGTGCGCGGCCTTGGATATTATACTGGTCCGGTTTACGAGGCTGAACTGACCTTTGAAATCCACGATGAAAAAGGCCGCAAACGCCAGTTCGGCTCGGTCGCGGGTGGCGGTCGCTATGATGATTTGGTGAAACGTTTCACGGGCCAAGAGGTTCCGGGAACAGGCGTTTCAATCGGTGTTGATCGTTTGCTTGCCGCATTAGACGCCAAAGGACGTCTTGATGATTCTGCCCAAGGCCCAGTTGTTGTGACCGTGATGGATAAGGCGCGAATGGCCGATTATCAGGCAATGGTGGCCGAGCTTCGCACCGCCGGAATTCGATCTGAAGTCTATTTGGGCAATCCAAAGAACTTCGGTAATCAGTTGAAATACGCCGATAAACGCAACAGCCCTGTGGCGGTGATCGAAGGCACAGACGAACACGAACGCGGTGTTGTGCAGATCAAAGATCTTGCGCTTGGCGCACGTTTGGCGGCGGACATGACCACAAACGAAGAATGGAAATCCCAGCCGGCGCAAATGGAAATCAAGCGCGGCGACTTGGTGGCTGAGGTCAAAAAAATGATTGCCCGCGCCAATGGCTAAATCATGCTGAACGACCGCCGCGGGCGTATCAAAGCCGAGGCAAACCGCCTGTCGGAATTTTTCCTTGCCCAAGGCGCTTTGCCGGTGGAGGCTGCAAGCCTACAGCCCGCCGAAACTTTGCTTGATCTGTATGGCGAAGATATTCGCGCCCGTGCGTTTGTCACCCATGACGCGATCAACGGCGAACAAATGTTGCGCCCTGATTTCACAGTACCAGTTGTGCAAATGCACATGGATGAAGGTGCCGAGCCTGCACGTTACACCTACAATGGGCCAGTTTGGCGACGCCAGGTTGCCGGCTCGGATCGTACCACTGAATTCCTGCAAGTTGGTTTCGAGCTGTTTGATCGGGCCAATCCAACCGCGTCAGACGCCGAGGTTTTTGCCTTGTTCGCTGAAGTTTTGGCGCCACTTAATTTGCGCGCTGCCACTGGCGATCTTGGGATTTTAAAAACGGCGGTTGCCGGGCTGAGTACGCTTGAGAGCCGCAAGGCTGCATTGAACCGTCATATCTGGCGGCCGAAACGGTTTTTGCAACTATTGGATCGTTTTAGTGGTAAATCGACCGTACCCCAAAGCCGGCTTGACTTGCTGACTGCTGTGAATACCCAAGGTGTGGCGCATCTGTTGGCTGCCCAAAAAAACCATGTTGGCCTACGCAGTAAGGCCGAAATCGCTGATCGCATTGCGGCCCTGCAGCAAGATGCGACCGCGCCTAACATTTCGACTGGTGAAGTTGATATTTTGAATAATCTGTTGTCTTTGCAAGAAAAATCCACACACGCCTTGGCGCACCTACGTGAGATACAGAAGGAAATGCCCGCCTTGGGCTTGGCTGTGGATCGGTTCGCGGAACGCCTTGATGCGCTGGATGCGCGCGGCATTGACGTGGGGTCGCTTGATTTTGAAGGCTCTTACGGGCGCACTAATATGGAATATTATGACGGATTTGTTTTTGGCTTTTATGCCGAAAACCGCACGGATATTCCGGTTATTGCCAGTGGCGGGCGCTATGATGCGCTGACGGCAGTATTGGGGCAGGGACGTTCAATCCCTGCGGTTGGTGGGGTTATCCGCCCAGAATTTATGCTTTCAGTTAGTGAGGGCGTAACATGACGATTAAACTTGGCGTTCCGTCCAAAGGGCGACTGCAAGACAAGACTTTTGAATGGTTTCAAACGAGAGGCATTGGGTTGAACCGCACAGGTTCGGACCGGGAATATGCAGGCGCGGTTACGGGTGTTGATGGCGTTGAACTGGTGCTGCTTTCCGCGGGTGAAATTCCACGTGAACTGGCGGCGGGGCGCATACATTTGGGCGTGACCGGCACCGATCTGGTGCGCGAAAAGAACCCCTTGTGGCGTGATAATATGCCCGAGCTGGCCAAGCTTGGGTTTGGTCACGCGGATCTGATCGTCGCCGTTCCAGTATGTTGGATTGACGTGGATACGCTTGACGATCTGGATGCCGCCGCTGCGCAGTTTCGCAGTGATCATGGTTTTCGCCTACGTATTGCCACCAAATACCACGGGCTGGTGCGCAAGTTTTTGCGCGACAACGGTGTCGCCGACTATCAACTAATCGATAGTCAAGGTGCGACAGAAGGCACGGTTAAGAACCGGACCGCCGAGGCGATTGCCGACATCACGTCGACCGGAGACACTCTGACAGCGAACCACCTGAAACCGCTGACCGATGGTGTAATTCATCGTTCGCAGGCGGCGCTGTTTTTGTCAAAAACGGCAGTTGTTGAAGGTTCGGATGACACCGCGTTGGCTGGGATTTTGGCCAAAATCGGGGCCTCCGTCGGGGATATTTAGGCCAACTGGAACTTGTTAGCGCAGACCAATGGCCGCCAATGCCAGGTTCATTTCGCTGGGCAATTCATCATCAAATTCCCGCGCGCGGGTCAAATCTGGAGGGGCGTCTTCAGTTTTTAGGTATCGCCAGCCCTGAAATGGGCGGCGTGTTGCGGCCTCGGTCTTAATGATTTCCGGCGACATGATGATTGCGCAGCGGCGAATACCATCGGCACCTATGCGTTCTTCAAACCGCAGAATCTTTTGGCGGGCCAGAACAACACCTTTGATCACCCAATAAAGCGAGCCACCATTCAGTAATTCGGTGCTGCGCTTGGGCCACATGCGGGTGACATGGGTCGTTAAGTCGTCAACGCCCTGAAGACGCGACCGCTCGGAATTTTCCGCGCGATAGCTTTCAAGATGCGAAAGGCTGTCGATGCCGACACAAAGCTTAACCAGATTGATATGATCGTTCGTCAATATTCCCCCACCCAGGGCCAAGACTAAAGATTTCCCAGTGGTATTCAATCGCAACCACGCTAGGCTTTGCAGAAATCGAATCCAGTGGAGGGTGAAATGGAACAATGTGACGTAATCCTGACAGGTGGAACGGTAATCGACGGTTCAGGTTCCGCCGGGTTCAAAGCTGACGTGGCCGTCAAAGGTGATCAAATCGTGGCCGTAGGGGATTGCGTAGGTTGGCAGGCGGATCAGGTGCTGGATGCAAGCGGTCAGATCGTGTCGCCGGGGTTTATCGATGTCCATACCCATGATGATGTCGCCGTTATTAAGACACCCGATATGCCGTTCAAAATCAGTCAGGGCGTGACAACGATCGTGGCCGGAAATTGCGGAATATCAGCCGCGCCTTTCACGCCTTGCGATGGCCTGCCGCCGCCATTTACCCTTAATTTGGCTGAACATGCTTATACGTATCCGAATGTGGACGCCTATCGTCAGGCAGTTCAAAAGGCCGCGCCAGCGGTAAACGTTGCGATGTTGGCAGGTCACTCGTCTTTGCGGGCGAATGTTATGAAAACTGATCTTAACCGCCCTGCGACGGATGCCGAAATTACGCAAATGTCCGAAACGCTGGATTTGGCGCTAAGGCAGGGCTGCATTGGTCTTTCAAGTGGACTTGATTATCCACCGGCGTTTGAGGCGCCGATGCAGGAAATGATCACTTTGGCCAAAACACTGGGGGCGCACCCAAATTCGGTTTACACCTCGCATATGCGCGACGAAGGGGATTTTTTGGTTCAAAGTGTGATTGAAACCATCGAGACTGGGCGGCAAGCTAAGGCGAATGTCGTGATTTCGCATCATAAATGCGCGGGCAAAGCCAATTACGGTAAAAGCATTAAGACGCTCAAGATTATTGCAGAAGCGCAAAAAACTCAAAAGGTTTCTCTGGATGTGTATCCCTATGTTGCATCTTCAACTGCGCTGATCCAACGGTTCGTTAAGGACGCGACCGAGGTTAAAATCAGTTGGTCCAGCCCCCATCCTGAAATGGGTGGCCGGATGCTGGATGATATTGCCAACGAATGGGGCATCACGCGGGAAGAGGCCACAGACCGCTTGCATCCCGCTGGGGCGATTTATTTTGACATGGACGAGGGCGATTTGCAGCGCATCATTGCCTTTCCAACATCGATGATTGGATCAGACGGTATTCCAGGTGCCGAAAAACCACATCCTCGTCTTTGGGGGACATTTCCACGCGTGCTTGGCCATTACGCACGCGACCTTGGAATAATTTCACTAGCGCAAGCCGTGCATAAAATGACGGGCATGTCGGCAGCCAATTTTGGCCTGAAGGATCGCGGGCTAGTGCGCCAAGGACTAAAGGCTGATTTGGTGATATTCGATGCAGACACAGTGATCGATACCGCCACGTTTGACGACCCGGAGCGCCCGGCTAAAGGCATTTCGCATGTGTTGGTCAATGGACAGGTCAGCCTAACAGGCGGAACTCAGACGAGAATACGTGCCGGACAATTTGTAAGCCACTAAGGATATTGAAATGAGCAGAACCATTTACTTAAACGGCGAATTTATGGCCGAAGATCAGGCGAAGATTTCGATCTTTGATCGTGGCCTGTTGTTTTCTGACGCGGTTTATGAAGGTCTGGGCGTGCTGGATGGCCAGATCATTGATTTCACCCACCATATGACAAGATTGCGCCGTTCTCTTGGTGAGTTGAAGATTTCGGAACCGATGGAACAAGATGAGCTTTTCGGATTTCTGATGCAGCTTGTTCGTCTTAATGGCGTTGATGAAGGGTTCATGTATCTGCACATAACGCGCGGGGTCGAGGATCGCGATTACCTTTATGGCGACGCCCTGAAACCAACGATTTTCGCGTTTACGCAACCACAGCATTATGGCCGCGCAGATGACGTGGTCCGCGCCATTTCCATGCAATCGACCCCGGATCTACGTTGGGCACGACGAGATATCAAAACCTCGAACCTTTTGGGCCAGGTTTTGGCTAAACAAGCAGCGCGCGAGGCAGGTGCCGATGAAGCAGTGATGATCGATGGCGATGGCAATGTGACCGAGGGTGGATCAACGTCATTTTTCATTGTGAAAGGCGGAACACTTTACATCCGGCCCTTAAGCAATGAGATTCTTGGCAGCATTACCCGCAAAACGATGTTGCGGGTGGCGGGTGAGTTGGATGTGGAAACCAGCGAACGTCTTTTTACCCTTGAAGACGTGTTTTTGGCGGACGAAGCGTTTCAAACTGGTGCGTCAAGTTATGTGGAACCGGTTGGCCAAGTAGATGGAAACGCTATCGGCAATGGCCAGCCTGGGGCGTTTACGTTAAAGCTGCGGGCGGCCTATTTGAAAGCCGTGCGTTCGACGTTTTATACACCGCCAAAAGCTTGACCTGCCAAGACGTTTGGGCGTAGGGTAAATCCCTTCCAAACGCACCAGAAAGCCTTGCCATGAGCCGCTTTTCCACCCCTATTGCCGAACAAATCTGGGATATGAAATACCGTTTCAAATCAGCCGATGGCATGGCCATTGATGAAACGGTCGAAGACAGCTGGCGCCGCGTTGCCCGTGCCTTGGCCAAAGGTGAAAAGCAACCTGCCGATTGGGAAGATACATTCTATAATGCCCTGAAGGATTTCAAGTTCCTACCAGCTGGTCGTATTCTTGCAGGCGCTGGAACAGAACGATCCGTGACATTGTTCAACTGCTTTGTTATGGGCACAATTCCGGACAGTATGGGTGGGATTTTCGATAACCTGAAAGAAGCCGCGCTAACCATGCAGCAGGGCGGCGGCATCGGATATGACTTTTCCACCATCCGACCTATGGGCGCTGGTGTTAAAGGTGTGGCGGCAGATGCGTCCGGCCCGTTAAGTTTCATGGACGTGTGGGACGCCATGTGCCGCACGATCATGTCGGCGGGCTCACGTCGCGGTGCGATGATGGCAGTTCTGCGGTGCGATCACCCCGATATCGAAGCTTTTATCGAAGCCAAACAAGACGCTGCGCGTTTGCGCATGTTCAATCTTTCGGTGCTGATCACGGATCCATTTATGGAGGCCGTTAAAGCCGATGCCGACTGGGATTTGGTTTTTAACGGCGAAATACACAAAACCGTTTCGGCACGGGTTTTATGGGATCGGATCACTCGGTCGACGTTTGAATTCGCGGAACCGGGCGTCATTTTCATCGACCGGATCAACCAGAAAAACAACTTGAATTATTGCGAAACAATTGCCGCGACCAATCCATGTGGCGAGCAGCCGCTGCCGCCTTATGGCGCTTGTTTGCTTGGTTCGATCAACCTCACACAGCTTGTCACCGAAGCCTTTGAAGAAGGCGCAAAACTTGACGAGGATCAGCTTGACGGTCTGGTGCGCGTGGCAGTTCGGATGATGGATAACGTTGTTGATACATCCCGTTTTCCGCTGCCTGAACAAAAGGCTGAAGCGGTGGCTAAACGGCGGATCGGACTTGGCATTACCGGGCTGGCCGATGCGCTGTTGATGGTCGGCCTGCGCTATGGCTCAAAAGAGGCCGCAGATCAGACTGAACGATGGCTAGAGCGGATTGCGCGGGCTTCTTATTTGGCATCTGCAGATTTGGCCGCTGAAAAAGGCGCATTCCCTCTATTTGATCGTGATGCCTATTTAGCGGGTGAAACCTTGAAAGCCATGCCCGATGATGTGCGTGCAGCCATCTCTGAAAAAGGCATCCGAAACGCGCTTTTAACGTCAATCGCACCTACAGGCACCATCTCGCTTTATGCCGGCAACGTATCCAGTGGCGTCGAGCCGGTTTTTGCCTATGCGTATAAACGCAAGGTTCTGCAAAAAGACGGCTCGCGTACCGAAGAAGAAGTTGTTGATTATGCTGTTCGGCTGTGGCGTGAAAAATTTGGCGACAAGCCGCTGCCAGATCATTTTGTCGACGCGCAATCGCTGAAACCATTGGAACATGTACGCATGCAGGCCGCGGCGCAGAAGTGGATCGATAGTTCGATTTCAAAGACTATCAACTGCCCTGAAGATATCTCGTTCGCTGATTTTAAAGAAGTTTACGCGCAAGCGTGGGAAAGCGGTTGTAAGGGCTGTACGACTTATCGGCCAAATGACGTGACGGGTTCGGTGTTAAGCGTGTCCGAAAAACCGCAAGCTGCATCAAAACCAGGCAGTACTGCTGATGTGGTTTATATCGCTGAACCGTTGGGTCGCCCTGAAACTTTGGAAGGCCAGACCTATAAAATCAAATGGCCCGAAAGCGAGCATGCGATTTATATTACCGTTAACGACGTGATCATGAACGGTCACCGGCGGCCTTTTGAAGTGTTCATCAATTCCAAAAACATGGAACATTTCGCGTGGACTGTTGGATTGACTCGCATGATCTCGGCTGTGTTCCGGCGCGGTGGCGATGTGTCTTTTGTGGTTGAGGAAATGAAAGCGGTGTTTGATCCACGTGGTGGCGCATGGATGGAAGGCAAATACGTGCCGTCAATTCTGGCTGCCATCGGGGCCGTAATCGAACGGCACATGATTGCCATTGGCTTCATTGAAGAAGGTGGCCATCTTACATCTGATCCTCATCCCAATGCCGAGGCGGTTGCCGTCGGTGAACGCCCGCGCGGTGCGGCCTGCCCGAATTGCGGCCAATACAGCGTGCAGATGGTTGAAGGCTGTAAAACCTGTCTGGATTGCGGGCATTCTAAGTGCGGGTGAAATGGGCGTGACTTTGAACACCGCATGCCCACTGAAAGCCGGAAATGAATCGTAATCTTCAAGGGATAATCTGGTCACTTGGCGCCACGGCATTGGCTTCAGTTGCGGCGGCTCTGGTCAAGCTGACCGCTGTCGACTTTCACGTATTTCAAATTCTGTTCTTTCGCCAAATGGTCATTTTACTGACCGCACTTCCCATCGCCCTTCGATCTTTTCCGGAAGGCTTGAAAACCAAACAGCCTGGCTTGCAAGCTGTCCGGCTGGCGGGGGCTTTTATCGCATTGACGGCTGGGTTTTGGGCCGTCAGTCACTTGCCATTAACAACAGCAACCGTGCTTAACTTCACCAAAACCTTTTTCGTCACTTTGCTGGCTGCAAGGTTTCTGGCTGAACCTTTTGGCATTCACCGAATGCTTGCGATCGTCGCTGGTTTCATTGGCGTGATCATCGTTGTGCGGCCCGGATACGAGAGTTTGGCCGACCCCGCCGCGCTTGTGGCGATTATCGGTGCGTTTGGCGTTGGGGTCGCTATGACATCGGTGCGAAAGCTATCTCAAACCGAAAGCACTGAAAGTCTGTTGATTTATCAGGCTGTGGTCATCGGCGGATTGGCTGCGATACCGTTGTTTTGGGTTTGGGTAACGCCGAACTTAATACAGGCGCTCTTGATGCTGGGGATTGGTATTCTGGCGACGCTTTCGCAATGGATGGGGATCAGGGCTTTAAGGTTGGGCGAGGCCAGTTTGATAAGCTCGGTTGGCTATTTTCAGCTCATCTATGCAACCATTCTTGGGTTTGTTTTGTTTACCGAATTGCCCGATGGTTTTACGTTGGTAGGTGCTGCAATCATTGTGCTATCAGCGCTTTATTCCATTCGACGCGAGGCGCGGATCAAATCCCTTTAACCCTGTTGCACGATTACACTTTTCAGAACTTATCCACATGTTATAGTGTTGGTGTCTGGGCGGACCAAAAACAAGAAACTTGAGGCTTTGGATGCGCAGTATTATTATTTTTTTGGTGTTGTTTGCGACAGCGACAGCAACTCACGCTGGTGAAAAGACGTGGCTTGGAAAAGCCCGACTTTGGAACAACGACGAAATCGGTGATCGTAAGGATCGTTGGCGCACCGGGTCTTATTCTTTGAGCTATATTCGCGGTAGCGAATGGAACGGCCGATTGCCCAGCGGTGTTGGCGAACTTGTAGAATACCGAGTACGCGGCGAAGTGATTGCGCCTGAAAGCTTGTATGTCGCAACGCCCGCCACAGACCGCCGGCTTGTTGGTGTTTTTCAGGTCGGTGCGTTTACACACATGGACGTTAAGGGTCTGGATGTTTCTTTTGGCGTGGATATGGTCTTTACAGGGGCGCAAACTGGCATGGTCAACTTTCAATCGTTGATCCACCAAGCCCTAGGCTACACCGTCACTCCGATCGCAGGCAGCCAGTTGGGAAACGCCGTGTACCCGACCTTAAACGGCGAAGTATCGCGCCGATATCAATTGTCAGATGACGGTGAGCGGCAGGTTGTATTTCGGCCATTTATTGAGGGTCAGGTTGGCGTTGAAACCTATGTGCGTGTTGGCGGCGATTTTACCTTTGGTCTTTCCGGGCCAGGTGATTTCAAAGTGCGAGATGTCACCACTGGCCAGCGCAATATCGCAGTTAAAGGCAGCCAAAAGCGTGGGATATCTTACCTATTAGGCGGCGATGTTGCCTATGTACAGAGCAGTCAGTATTTGCCCGCAGCGCTTGGTCCCGTGGTTGAAGCCATGCGTGTGCGTCTGCGCGGTGGTATTTATGTTGAGGAAGGCCAGAAATCTTTGTTCTATGGCGTGACATGGCTTGGCAAGGAATATGAAGGCCAATCCAGTGGGCAAATCCTTGGATCGGTCTCATTGCGGTTTAAGTTTTAGATACTGGCAATAACGTCCGATGCGGCCTCAAGCGCGCCTTTTCCGTGGGCGATGTCTAAGGCTGTCAACGCCGACTGAATTACACCAAGAACGCCCAATGTCATATGGGCATTTACGTGACCCATATGTGCGATCCGAAAATATCCGTCACTGTTGGGGTCATCATCGGTCGCCATTCCTAGCCCGATGCCAAGGGTAACGCCTGCATTATCTTGGACCCATCGACGTAAGCGTGTGCCATCTGGTGCATCAATCTGAACCGATGTAACTGCGTTTGAACGCTGTCCTGTTTCGGCCACGTTCATTTTAATCGAACCCGTTTTCCCCCATTCGTCCAGCGCGGCCCAAACCGCCTTGGCCAATATTGCATGGCGGGCCCACACGGCTTCTAGACCTTCTTCGTGCAACAGCATGTCTAGGGCTTCGCGCAACCCATAAAGGTGCTGAACAGGTGCAGTGCCGCAAAATTGTCTGAACAGTTCTGGCGCATGTGCACGCGCTTCCCAGTTCCAGTACGGGGTTTTAAGATTAGCATTTGCATGAGACGCTGCAGCTTTTTCGCTGAACCAGACAAAACACAACCCGGGTGCCATCATCAGACCTTTTTGTGAGGCCGCGATCATCACGTCAACGCCCCAAAGATCCATTTCGAAACGGTCGCATCCAAAAGACGCAATGCAATCAACCATCAACAATGCCGGATGATCGCTGGCATCGATGCATTTTCGCAAAGCTTCTATATCGTTTCTGATGCTTGTGGCAGTGTCCGTGTGGGTTGCTAATATAGCCTTGATTTTGTGCGATTTATCAGCCCGCAATGCGGCATCTATCTGGTCAAAATCAAACGCACTCTGCCGCCCAAAATCCAGCATTTCAACATTGATGCCCAAGTCAGTGGCTGTTTCACCCCAACCATGGCCAAAGGCACCCGTCGCCAGAACAAGAACGTTGTCGCCGCGGCTAAATACATTACTTAACGAGGCTTCCCAAGCCGCGTGACCGTTGCCGATATAGATGGCAACATCGCCGGTGGTTCGTGCCATAGCCCGTAAATCTGGGTAAAGCGTGTCAACCATGTCAAGAAGTTGTCCTTCATAGATGTTCGTTGACGCCGTGTGCATAGCATTTAATACGCGATCGGGAACGACCGACGGGCCAGGGATTGCAAGATAGGGACGACCGAAACTTAGGCTCATGTTGAAACTCGTAGAAGGTGATATTTGCACAATGGGTAGGACGCAAATACTGGATTGTCCACAGAGGCAAAGCGAATTAAAAGAAGGCAACAAGACCAAACAGGCGAAACCGGACAGCGATGTTTTCTAAACTATTGAAATCACTGGAAGACCGTGAACGCGCCTGGCGCAATTCGTTTGGGAATGATATTTCAACACCGGCCAAAAGGCGCGAGGCGAAGCGCCATTTCAATTGGGTCGATCACGCGTTCCTGCGGATTTGGTGGACCAACTTTTACCCTGTGGCAGAGGGCGTGTACCGATCGAACCAGCCTTCTCCAGCGCGTCTACAGTCGTATAAGGATCGAGGCATTAAGTCGGTTCTGAACCTAAGGGGCACCAGCCTTTTTTCTTACTATTTGTTTGAGTCCGAAAAATGTACCGATCTTGGCCTGAAGCTTGTCGACATTTATACATCTGCAACACAATTGCCGACTCTAGAAATCCTGCTTGAAATTGAACACCAGTTCAAAACGCTGCCGAAACCGTTTGTGATGCATTGCAAATCCGGCGCTGACAGGGCTGGTTTTACCTCGGCACTTTATTTGTTGCTGATAGAATGTTCGTCAATTGAGGTTGCCCAAAAGCAGTTAAGTTTTAAGTATTTGCATATCAAAGCGTCGAGTAAGGGTATTCTTGATTTCTGTCTTGAAAAATACCGCCAAACAAACAAGGCTTCGCCCATTGGATTTCGTGACTGGATGATGACAATGTATGACCCTGTGGCCCTTGCTGACGAATTTAGAACCAGCCGTGGCAAGGCGGGTTAGGCTATGGCACAACCCCTTGAAAACCCAAGTTCCAGTAAGGGAATGCAACTGCCATTATGGTTGTGGCGTGATTATTTTCGCGCGCATATCTGGTGGATTTCATTTGCACTCGTATTGATGGTTATCGAAGGTTCGATGCTGGGTTTGTTAAGTTATATGGTCGGGCCCATGTTCGATCAGGTTTTTGCGGCCGCGGACCGCGATGCTGTCTATTGGGTGGCAGCCGCGATTTTTGGTATTTTTCTGGCGCGTTCACTAACTGGTTTCGGCCAAAGGGTGATTATGGCGGCGGTTGGTCAATGGGCCACTGCGACAATGCAAAGCGACCTTGTGCGTCATATGATGCGACTAGATTCCGTATTCTTCCAAGATAATGCGCCCGGTGCGTTGATCGAGCGGGTCCGTGGCGACACGCTGGCTTTACAAACTGCGTGGTCTGCGGTTTTCACGTCGCTTGGGCGGGACACGATATCGCTGATCGCACTGCTGGGCGTGGCGCTTTCAATTGATTGGATCTGGACGCTGGTGGCCATCGCTGGTGTTCCTGTTTTGGTTGTGCCTGTGGCGATCTTGCAAAAGGTAATCCACAAAGCGACACGCCGCGCGCGCGCGGCTGCGGCATTGATTTCAACACGGTTGGATGAGGTGTTTCACGGGATCAATCCGATCAAGTTGAATAATCTGGAAAAGCAACAGGATAAGCGGTTCACAGAAACAGTGCAAAGCTATGTCAAAGCTCAGATCAAATCCGAGGCAGGCCAAGCCGGCGTGCCTGCGTTGATGGATATCGTCGCCGGTATCGGCTTTTTGGGTGTTTTGATTTACGGCGGCTTCCAGATCATTGATGGTGAAAAAACCGTTGGTGAGTTTATGAGTTTTTTCACCGCAATGGCGTTGATTTTTGAACCCCTGCGCCGCCTTGGAAATATATCGGGGCTTTGGCAAGCAGCCCTTGCCAGTCTTGAACGGCTATATGCGATTTTTGAACAAAAGCCTGGAATTCTCAGCCCTGCAAATCCGGTCGCGGCACCTTCCAAAACGACAAGCGGCGACATTGTATTGAAAGACGTGACTTTTGGTTATGGCGACCTACCCGTTTTGGATGGTCTAAATCTTACTGCAAAAGTCGGGGAAACAACTGCGCTTGTTGGGGCTTCTGGTGCTGGAAAAAGCACTGTGTTTAATGTGCTGGCGCGGCTTGTTGAACCGGCTTCGGGTGATGTGTCAATTGCAGGGGTCAAGGTCAGCGATATGCAACTTGACGACCTTCGCGGCCAGTTTTCCGTGGTTACGCAAGACGCGGCTTTGTTTGATGAAACATTGCGCGATAATATCATGTTAAGCCGTCCCGAAGCGGATGAAGCGGCGTTAAAACGCGCGGCTGATACCGCCTTTGTGACAGATTTTGCCACCAAACTTTCGCTGGGTTTTGATACGCCAGCAGGGCCGCGCGGCTCGAACCTTTCAGGCGGGCAACGCCAGCGTGTGGCTATCGCTCGCGCGGTGCTTCGTGACGCGCCGATCTTGTTGCTGGATGAGCCGACCTCGGCCCTTGACGCCCAGTCCGAAGCCGCCGTGCAAAAGGCTTTGGATGCCTTGTCAGATGGGCGCACGACCCTTGTGATTGCGCATCGATTGGCGACGATCTTGCATGCTGACAAGATCGTGGTGATGGATAAGGGGCGGGTTG
>JBLHMX010000009.1:0-26829 GCA_047622625.1 Paracoccaceae bacterium
AAGACACTTGAATCTCATTCACTCAGTCCGTCAATGCAAAAGTCGGGTGTTCAAAGACTCCGAGTATACAGGAAACGGTGCATAGCAGCCATCGTCAATCCACGACTTGACGCCGCATTAAGAAACTACCCCATTGACAAGCCCCTGTCTGACCAACCATGTTCCGCGCCCACAGATCGCTGACATTTTCCAAGGATAATCCATGCCCGTTGTTGTCGTTGAATCCCCGGCTAAAGCCAAAACTATCAACAAATACCTGGGCGATGACTATACTGTGTTGGCCTCGTACGGCCATGTTCGCGACTTGCCCGCCAAAAACGGATCAGTCGATACCGACAACGATTTTGAAATGCAATGGGAGGTGGCCAGCCAGTCCCAAAAACACATTCGCGCCATCGTCGACGCCCTAAAAGATGACAACTCTCTGATCCTCGCGACCGATCCGGATCGTGAAGGCGAAGCAATTTCCTGGCATTTAGAAGAAGTATTGCGCAAACGCAAAGCCATCAAGAAATCGACGCCAGTGCAACGCGTTGTCTTCAATGCCATCACAAAATCCGCGGTAACTGAAGCAATGCAAAACCCGCGTGAAGTCGACATGGAATTGGTCGAGGCTTACCTTGCCCGCCGCGCGCTTGACTATTTGGTTGGGTTCAACCTTTCGCCCGTTCTGTGGCGCAAACTGCCCGGTGCAAAATCCGCAGGCCGCGTGCAATCAGTTTGCCTGCGTCTGATTGTTGAACGCGAAATGGAAATTGAAGCATTCAAAAACCGCGAATATTGGTCCGTAAAAGCCATACTTTCCACGCCGCGCGGTCAGGAATTTGAAGGCCGCTTAACAGTTCTTGGCGCCAGCAAATTAGACAAATTTGACATCGGCACAGCCGAAGCCGCCGAATTGGCAACCGCCGCCGTACAATCGCGCGATATGTCCGTGATACGTGTCGAGGCAAAACCTGCCAACCGCAATCCATCCGCACCCTTCATGACATCGACCCTACAACAAGAGGCCAGTCGCAAACTTGGCATGGGTGCGCGCCAAGCAATGTCAACCGCGCAACGACTATATGAAGCGGGTTACATCACTTATATGCGGACGGATGGCATCGATATGGCGCCCGAAGCAATCGCTGAAGCTCGTGACGCAATCAAAAACCGGTACGGCGCTGAGTTTGTGCCGGACACGCCGCGCATCTATAAAAATAAGGCCAAAAACGCGCAAGAAGCGCATGAATGTATCCGCCCAACTGACATGACAGTTGATGCCAGCCAGCTTGCAACGCTAGAGCCGGATCAGCGCAAACTTTACGATTTGATCTGGAAACGCACGCTATCAAGCCAGATGGAAAGCGCGCGTCTTGAACGCACGTCGGTCGACATTGGCTCTGCTGACGGGCAAGTAATTCTTCGCGCCACGGGTCAGGTTGTTTTGTTCGAAGGCTTCCTAAAAATCTATGAAGAAGGCCGTGACGACAAAGTTATCGACGACGACGACAAACGCTTACCCCAGATCGCTGAAGGCGAAATTGTCGCCAAAAAATCGGTCACGCCCGAGCAACATTTCACCCAACCACCACCGCGTTATACCGAGGCGACTTTGGTAAAACGCATGGAAGAATTGGGCATCGGCCGCCCGTCGACCTATGCAAGCGTTGTAACGACAATCCAAACCCGCGAATATGTACGCAAAGAAAGCGGTCGTTTGCACCCCGAAGACAAAGGTCGCTTGGTGACAGCATTTCTGGAAAACTATTTCAGGAAATATGTTGGTTACAATTTCACCGCAGCCCTTGAAGAAGAACTGGATGACATTTCTGGTGGGCGTGAAAATTATAAGGTTGTTCTAAACCGATTCTGGCGGGATTTCTCAGCCGCAATCGCTGAAACAGCAGACCTTCGCATCACCGAAGTACTTGAAAAAATTAACGAATATCTGGAACCGCATCTTTTTCCGGCAACCGAAGATGGCTCTGATCCGCGTATTTGCAAGAACTGCGGTAATGGCCGTTTGTCCATGCGCACAGCCCGATCTGGCGGGGCTTTTATCGGCTGTTCCAACTATCCGGAATGCCGTTACACCCGCCCGCTTGCCGGCGAAGCCGAAGAAGGCGACATCGCTGGGCCCGACGGAAAATTGCTTGGCGAAAATCCCGATGGCATCCCGGTATCGCTGCGTTCAGGTCGCTTTGGCCCCTATGTGCAGCTTGGCGTCGCCACCGAAGAAGACCCAAAACCCAAACGTTCGTCCATCCCCAAGGGCATGGATCTTGGCGACGTTGATTTGCAAAAGGCGCTCGATCTTCTGTCTTTGCCGCGTTTCATCGGTGAGCATCCCGAAGGCGGCCCTGTTGAGGCAAGCATCGGGCGGTTTGGCCCTTACGTGATGCACACGACGCAAGTCGATGGCAAAGACAAAAAGCTATATGCCAACATCAAAGATCCGGCCGAGATTTTAATCATCGGGATGAACCGTGCGGTCGAATTGCTGGCCGAAAAAGCCTTGCGCGGAGGTCGCGGCGCGGCGGCCACACCTGTTAAAGAACTGGGCGAACACCCAAGCGATGGTGGGCCGGTCAATGTGATGGCGGGTCGGTATGGACCTTACGTAAAATGGGAAAAGATCAACGCCACTTTGCCGCGTGATATGGAGCCCGAAAGCGTGACTATGGAAATCGCGGTTGAATTGATCGCGGCGAAGGCGGCGACAAAGGGTAAGAAAAAGACTGTGGCCAAAAAGAAACCTGCTGCCAAGAAAAAACCGGCTGCGAAAAAGAAACCGGCCGCTAAGAAACCCGCTGCTAAGAAAAAGGCACCTGCGAAAAAGAAAACTGCCGAAGAAGACTAAAGCTTCAAAGCTGAAATAGCCGCCCCGGGCCACAACCGGTTGAGCGCACGCCAGCAAGTTGCAGCATATGCCAACCAAGTGCCAAATTGGATGAAATCACTGGCTTACCAATACGCTGTTCAGCCTCTTCCAGAATGCCAAAGCTGCGTAAATTAGTGCAACTCGCGAACACCGCATCGCAATCCGTTTCGCCGATATGTTCAATCGCTGCCAGCGTAGATGCCTCGGAAATTCGCGCGATCAGCCGATCTTCGCTTTGACCAAAGGCTGCGACTTCAGATATTTCAAACCCTTCCGCCTGCAACAAATCACGCATTTCTGTTGTGACTTCAGGTACATAGGGCGTTAACAAGCCGATTTTCTTTGCTTTTAATGCACGCAGTGCTGCGATGACCGCAGAAATAGGATCCGTGACGTTGGCCGTTGGATGTTGGGTTCGAACCGCCGCTGCAACATTGTCTTGGCCGATAACGGTTGCGCCTGATGTGCAGCCATAGCCTATGGCGCCAAAACGGAGGCCCGTTGGCAAAAGCCCAGCGCTTCCTGGCAAATCCTTTTCCATCTGCGCCAAGGTTTCCGACGTCACCAGCGGGTGACTTGGAATGCGGGTGTGATAACAGGCAACATTTGCCGCCGCGAAAACACCGCGCAGTTCTACTTCCATAGTTTCATCGGTTTTTAGCACGATCAAACCCAGCGCCGCCGCCCCGGCCAGCCCGTCATCCAGGCTATAATTCATCAGCCGGGCCTTCAGAAAGAAACAAAAGAACGCGGGCGTCAGGGCCAATTTCGTCGCCGATCATTGCCTTAAGTCCGGCATATCCGGCGCCGCCTGACGGGCTGGTTTTCAGATTATAGCCTTCCAAATCAACAATCGCATTGCTCACGTAGGTATCTGATACGGTCAAAAATCCATCCGCCGCCTGCGCCAATGCCTTTAAGGCAAGATGCGAAGGCTCTTTGCAATCCAGTCGTCCCATATTTGAAACTGGGCCTTGTGTGATTATCGGCTTTCCGGCTTCAATGCTGGCTTGCAAAGCAGGTGCCGCTTCCGGCTCAACCACAATTATCTGAAAATCTTCTCCCCAGCGGTGGCGCAAATTCACAGCAACGGCTGCGGCCAAACCGCCGACCCCGGCTTGCAAAAACACATGCGTTGGTTGCCAGCCCTCAGCCTCGACTTGATCGGCAGCTTCCGACGACATAACCAAATAGCCTTCCATCACATCAAGAGGTGGTGCGGTATAATCAGGCCAACTTGTGTCGGACAATAGGTTCCAGCCATTTTTTTCAGCGGCATTCATTGCAGCAGTTAAACTGGCTTCATAGTTTTCACCTTCACGCACCACAGTGGCCCCGAAAGTTTTCAGCCTGGTTTCAAATTCTTTAGGAACCGTTTCAGCAATATAAATAACGGCTTGCGCCCCAAAAACGCGCGCACCCGCAGCAATCGAAAGCCCGTGATTTCCGGCTGTAGCCGATGTGTAAACCTGCCCAGTTAAGGCTGTTGAAGCAACGCCTTCAACGAACAACCCATCCCCCAAACGCGCATAAGCCGCACGCGCGATGGCAAAAGCAGCACCCAAAGCTTTGAAACTGCCCAGCCCCATACGTTGGCGTTCGTCTTTAATTGCAAGCCGCGCCAAACCAAGTTCGCCAGCAAGTTCCGGCAAATCAACAAGAGGCGGTGTTGCGGCCACCGGACAATGCGACAACAACAACAACGGCAACGCCGGATCATGGCGCACGTCACCTTTTGCGGCGATGCGGCCATCGGGCAAGCCCTGCCCGCGATAGGGGTTTTTTTGATAGGTCATTCGCGGACCTTGCCAGTTTAATTCGGCCTTTTCCAGCGATTTATTGGCGATTTTTCGTTACAAATTCCGCCCACTTAGCCTGATCGATACCCCATCAAGGCCAGCGGTTTTGCGGCTGTATTCATATTGTTACACCCTTGCTTATTCGCTCAGACAAATCATCAACGACAGCCCCAATAAGACCCTTGTCCAAGCCGCCTTGCGCCGCACCGATTGCCAGATCGGACGCCAGTTCTGCCAGGCCATCCACACCGTTCGCATCAGCGACAGACCCCAAGAACTGTGCGCAGTAATTTAGTACGTCAGCTTCGTCATCCTTCAGGGCGGCCTGTACTAATTCTCGCACATGGCGCAAATCTTCAAATATCGCTAGTTCATCTGGCACAATTTCTGCCCGAAATGGCAGGATTTTACTTGTGTCTATGTCATCGCGATCAGGAAACAGCGTCAAAATATCTGTTTGAAAGGTTTTGATATTTTTCAACGGCTTGGCCATAAATCCATCGGCACCAGCCTTGACCGCCGCGATATTGCACAAGGCAGGATCATCGCCCGATGTGGCCAGTATTTTCGGCGCGTTTGGCCGATGCGCCGCCAAATCACGCACCAAATCAAGACCAGAACCATCCGGCAGACCGATATCAACAATGACCAGCGAAGGCCGATAGGTTGCTAAATGCCGATAAGCCGCGCGCTGGCTGTCAGCCCTGCGCAGCCGCGCACCACTTTTTTGGCATAAAAGACGCACAGCTTCTGAACAATACCGGCTGTCTTCGACCAGTAATATAGTCAGCCCCAATAATGGCCGGCGGGCGTTGCCGCGCGGCGCCATTTGCAGGCCGGTTTCAATGGGGTTTTCTACGACGGTTTCCATAACAGCCCTCCGATGGCATTTCGTCATTAAACCCCGAACTTCCCTAACGACCGATTAACGTGGCCCAATTTGCCTCATTGCGGATCGTGCATCGTGTGATTATCAGATGCCAAACGCCTTATTATCGGAGCATCAAATGATCGGTCGCCTTAACCACGTTGCAATCGCTGTACCTGACCTTGCGGCGGCTATTTCGCTGTATCGTGATACACTTGGGGCCAATGTCGGCGCCCCCCAAGACGAGCCTGATCACGGTGTTACGGTAGTGTTTATAGACTTGCCAAACACCAAAATTGAGCTTTTGTATCCCCTTGGCGAAAATTCCCCGATCCAGGGTTTTTTGGACAAAAATCCAAGCGGTGGCATTCACCATGTCTGTTACGAGGTGCCTGACATTTTGATTGCGCGTGACAATTTACAAGCCAACGGCGCACGGGTTTTGGGCGGCGGCGAGCCGAAAACTGGCGCCCACGGCAAACCGGTTTTGTTTTTGCACCCCAAAGATTTCACCGGCACTTTGATTGAGTTGGAGCAAACCTGATGAACCCAGTATCCGCGATCGTACTTTATGTTGTCATTTGGTTCATGTGTCTGTTCGTTATCTTGCCACTGAAAATCACAAGTCAGGAAGAAGACGGCAACATCGTACCCGGCACTCCTGCGTCCGCCCCAATTGATCCGATGATCAAGAAAAAGGCCATCTGGGTGACCATCATGGCCACAGCGATTTTTGTGCCGGTCGTGATTATCATTATTAGCGGGTGGATTTCTATCGAGGATATGGATTTTTATCCTGGGTAGGATTGGTCGTTGTTGAATATTAGGGATGAACTGCGGCTTTGAGCCATTGTGCATCCGTGGCATAAGTTTACTGATTAATGAAAGACTTATGCAAATGTCACGGAAGAGGCATAAATGAAGCAACATGAGAAATTGTTTGAACCGTTAACGCTTCCATGCGGCATAACATTGAAAAACCGGCTTGCAAAATCGGCAATGTCGGATTCTCTTGGTGATGGGACTGGCCATCCGACTTCTGAACAAGTCAGACTGTACCAGCGGTGGGCAGAAGGCGGATTGGCCGTGTCAATAATTGGTGAGGTGCAGGGCACATCTCGATATGCCGAAAAACCCGGAAACCTGGTACTCAACGAAGATGCTGACCTTGATCGCTTCCGGAACCTCGCCACACAAGGAAGCGCAAACGACTCGCAACTTTGGATTCAACTCGGTCACGCTGGCGCACTTGCTTACGCGCCAACTAGCCGCCCAAAAGGTCCAAGCGCTCTGAGCCTGCCGGGGTTATGCTGCGCGGAATTGACACTAAACGAAATCCAGAAATTACCATCAGAATTTGCGCGAACAGCCCGTTTGGCACAAAAGGCTGGGTTTGGCGGTATACAAATTCATGCCGCACACGGATTTCTGCTCAGCCAGTTCCTTTCGCCGCTGTTCAACAAGCGACGTGACGCATATGGCGGGTCAATAACCAACCGTATGCGGCTTCTGTTAGAAACGATCCAAGCAACCCGTACTGCTGTCGGACCAGACTTTCCAATTGCGGTGAAACTCAATTCCTCGGACCAGCTTGAAGGCGGGTTCGAAGAAGAAGATGCGCTAAAAGTGGTCAAAGCGTTGGATCGGTCTTCCATCGACTTGATCGACATCAGCGGTGGCACATACTTTCCCGGTGCAAAGTCTGCCACCGACGGGGCGGGACCCGGACCATATTTTATCGAGTTTGCAAAACGTGCGCGAATTGTGACAACCAAACCTCTGATGCTGACAGGCGGCTTCAAAACGCGCGCTCAGGCCCAGGACGTCCTGGCAAGCGGCGTTGTTGATGTTGTTGGCCTAGCCCGCGCGCTGGTTCTGGAGCCATCGCTTCCCGACCTTTGGCAAGCGGGTCAGAAATCAGAACCAGATTTTCCCCGGTTTTCTGAAGCCCCAGAAGGTGGGATAACTGCGTGGTATACAATGCGTTTAACAGAAATTGGTGCCGACAAAGACAAACCAGTAGTTGGCGGCCTAGAGCAAGCAATCCGGGATTATGAAGCTCGAGACAAGTCGCGAACGGAAATTTGGCTCGATCACTTTGCAGATTTTGGCGTGGAATATCGCTGACTAGGCGGTGCCTTGCATTGTCAGGTTTGGAGCGCGCACCAGTCACTAAACCTTTATTAAATCACAAGTTCGCAATCCTACCGCGTCTCATCCAACCGATGAAACAAATGTGTAAACGTCGCGACGCCCAAAATCGGTACGATCAGATTGAGCACGGGCACAGTCAGCGGTATCGCCATCAACACACCCGCCATCCAAATCGTAAACCCATGCTTGCGCCTTAACGCGTCGGCCTCTTTGCGTCCCAACCGGCGCATCGCCACGGTCTGAAAATATTCGCGTCCCAGCATCAGGCCGTTCACCAGCCAGAAAATTACTGGGGCCAACAAAGTCGACGCGAAATAGATGATCAGCGCCAGCATGTTCACCAAGGCCAGCACCATCAAAAATTTGACCGCATCAATCACGGCATCCCCAAGCGGCTGTCCGGGAACTTGCGGCAAGTGCGGGTAAAACTTCGCCTCAACCGCTGCGGCGATTTGATCAAGCGACAGGCCAATGAATACAACCGCAACAGGGATCATCAGAAACGAAGTCAGGAATAGCAAAACCACGAACCCAATGCCCGAGGCCAGATTGTCCAAAAACGTCACTGGGCCATAGAACGGGATCGACACGCTTTCAGGGATTATCCATTGCAAAAAAGCCGAAAAGCCAAAGATAAACGGGCCAAGCAATGCCAAAGTGATCAGCAGCGACCGGATCAAGACTTTGCGAAAAGCAGGATCACCGATTTGGTTCAGTGCCTTGCTGAAATCATTAAATATCATACATTTACCCAAGTAACCTTAGTAGCAAGGTCAGGCCGAGGGCGCTCTGGCGGTGTGTTTGTTTCCGTACCAATATGGATAAATCCGGCAACAAATTCGTGATCGGACAAATCCAAACCTTGGCGAAGGAAATCACGATCATATGCCATCCAACTGCTTAGCCAATTGGCGCCCCAGCCACTGGCCAGCGCTGCATTCAACAGCGCCAAACAAACAGCCCCTGCCGACAATATCTGTTCAACCTCGGGCACCTTTTCTGAAGGTACAGGCGCGGCCACAACTGCCACGGCCAGTTCCGCATCGCCGAATTGGCGGCGTGATTTTTCAAGTTTAGTGGCGTCCATGTCCATGGTTTGCCCGCGCGATACAGTCAAATCTGCCAAGCGTGCCATCGCCGCACTTTCCAACACAATAAACCGCCACGGTTCCAGTTTGCCGTGATCAGGAGAACGTGCCGCTGCCGTTAACATCGGCATCAAGGCCGCGCTGTCGGGCACGGGGCCAGCCAAAGTTTTAGCAGGCCGAGATCGTCGTGTTAGCAGAAATTCAAGCACTTCTGGGCGGGCTTTTGGCATAGGTCACTCCGATCAGTATCAAGGCTTATGTCGGCACTAAATCTACCTCTGTCAACCACCAGACAAGGCGGGATCAGAACTTACCCGAACCAAACGGGTCAAATCAGCCAAGGCTTCGATCTGGCGGCCATTATCATCGAAATTTGCGGGTGACAACCACGACGAATACGCCTCGTGTAAGGCCGGCCATTCCTTGTCGATACAGGCGAACCAAGCCGTATCACGATTGCGGCCTTTGGAAATTAGATGTTGGCGAAAAACACCTTCATACGAAAAGCCAAACCGCTCGGCGGATCGGCGTGACCGCAAATTCGCCGCGTCACATTTCCATTCAAACCGGCGGTAGCCTGCTTCAAACGCCCAGCCCATCAGCAAAAAGATCGCCTCGGTCACGGCGGGGCTGCGTTGCAATTCTGGCGCGATATTGATGTGGCCAACTTCAATAGATCCAAGCGCCGGTGAAATCCGCATCAGGCTCATCACACCGCCTGCATGGCCGGTTTCTGGGTCGATAAGAGCAACAAAATGAGGATCAGGCGCAGCTTGAACTTCGCGCACCCAATGGTGATAGCCCGAAACGGAAGAATACGGCCCATAGGGCAGGTATTTCCAGATGACCCCGTCTTTGTCTGCCGAGTTTGCCCGATGAATATCTGCAGCGTGCCGATCCGCATTTAGCTTTTCAAGACGAACATACCGACCTTCAAGCGCCTTCGCGTCAGGCCAAGGCGGGGTTTTCCAACCTTCAACGATCTCGCCGTCATTATTCAGCCCTTGCATCAACTGGTCCCCGCAAAATCATGCCATACCTACAGCAAGATACGCGGATCACTTCCCATGTCCAGTCCCGGAAATATCGAACTTTCCAAAACGCTGCGCTCCAGACCAAACAAGCCGCGCATTGCATGGGCCGCGTAACCGCGAACATCACCTGTTGGCATCAAATCTCGGTTTTCATACAAGGCCGTTTCGCCAAGGCCCGGCCATTCGCCGTAAACCCGCCCACCGCGCACAGCCCCGCCTGCCATCAACATCACACCACCCGTGCCGTGATCCGTACCAGACGAGCCATTTTCGCGCACCGTGCGGCCAAACTCTGTCATCGCAATAACCGCCGTCTTTTGCCAATTGCTGCCAAGCGTGGATTTTAAGGTCACAAATGCATCGCCGAGTTCGCCCAGCGCACGTTTGATGCCATTTGCTTGGGCGCGGTGCGTGTCCCAACCGCCAATGGAAAATGCCGCAATTCGGGTATCTT
Organism: Paracoccaceae bacterium; assembly: GCA_047622625.1. Lineage (GTDB taxonomy): Bacteria > Pseudomonadota > Alphaproteobacteria > Rhodobacterales > Rhodobacteraceae > UBA5972. Next base: position 10,264 of record JBLHMX010000009.1, read on the forward strand.
CATTCAAGCGTTCACCTGCGAACCTTGCCAATGCCCGGGCCCGGGCCGATTTTCCCGCCGCCTGCATCGAAGCCATCATTTCTTGCGAAACACCATCTTCGCCCACTCCGCTTTCGCTGCCCATATCCAACATTTCTGCCAGTTCAGATGCGGTGTTGCCCGCTTCTTGAAACATCGGATCGTCGTGATAAAGTGCTTCTAATAATCGTTTGCCTTGAGGTGACAAATCCAGCCGCGCATTTGGCGACCAGCTTGAAACCGGGATATCACCGTTCAGCAAAATCATGTCCTCGCGCCCAACAGCAAAGGCGGTTTTGGCCGTTACACCCGGAACTTGCGCCAGCATTCTGTTTAACCAGCCGTCACGCACCGCCTCAATGCCGACATCCATACCAGTGCCCGCCTCAAGCAGATCTTGCCCATCAAAATGGCTGCGTTTATCGCGATAAGGTGTTGAAACCGCATGGGCAAAGCCAAGCTCGCCCGCCTGCCACATGGGTGCCAGAGCACCCAGATGGCCGTTCATAGCAAAATACCCATCTAAATTAATCGCATCACCCGCCGTGCTTAGATTTGGCCGGTGAACGCCAAAATCAACATCTCCGACGGGGCGCACCACATCCAGCCCATCCATGCCGCCGCGCAGAATAATCACCACAAGACGAGTGTCCCAAGGAGCCGCGGCTAGGGTGATCGGCGTGACAAAAGGGCTGGCGGCGGCAGAACAGCCAAGCGCAGCTGTTCGCAACAGAAACTTGCGGCGATCCGGGTTGATTAATCTGGGCATGTTTCCCTCCTATCGGCGGTTAAATTCGGGCGAGGCCAGCACAAGTGCAATGCCTTCAACACGGCTTTCGGCAAATCCGACAAGGCGGCGCAGTCTCGCATCAGCCATTTCGCCAAGGGCAATGTTAGCAAAATCAACCGGCTCGGTCCGCCCGCTCCACAATCCGGCAGCAAGCAACGCCCATTGAATGCGCGCCGCCAATCCTTGCGGCGTGATCCAGTCGGCCAGCGCTTCGGGCCAACCATCCGGGCCTGCGGGTTGCAACCACGGCTGGCCCATGACCTGCAATGGTGCGGTAAAATAGAGACGCGACTTTCGGATCGCCATGCCGTCCAAATCACCTGAAGAAACCCCAAGCGCGCGCAAACTTGACGCCATGAATTCAAACGGTCGTTTGGCTTTGACGCCCGGATTTTCCCAAGCGATGGGATGTTCCAGCAACGCGGCATAAACAGCCCTCAAATCGCCCTGACTGGCAATATAGGCAGCCGTTACATGGTCAACCAACCTTGGGTCAGGTTCATCCGACACAAAATGCACGACAAGTTTGCGGGCGATGTGCCGCGCGGTATCTGGGTGATGCGCCAAATCATCAAGCACCTGATAGATGTCATCCAGCTCGCCGCTTCTGCCGCCATAGCTGTGGCCTAAAACGGTTTCTGCCCCCGGCTCCGCCGCACGTGGCCGAAAGGAAAACCCTTTGCGGTAATTGTAATACAACCCCGTCAGGAGTTCAGCAAACTGGCGCACATCTACCTGACTGTAAGCGCCACCAACCCCTAGCGTGTGCAGCTCTAGAATTTCCCGCGCTAGATTTTCATTCAACCCGCGCCCCAGTTTTTTGCCGATTTTGGAATTTGGACCAACTGACTGAATCTGGTCCAGAAAAACCAACATCGCCGGATGGGTCGACGCCTTGCGCAACAGAGCGCTGAAACTTCCGGTAACATGGGGCCGGATAGCATCTTCGATATAACCCGTTGTCACGTGTCGCAGCCCCTTGCCTTTGGCGGCCACGGTGAAATGATCGGCCCAAAACCGTACCAGGCGCTCTCGGAATGCGTCCTTGGCCACAGCAGGGCGCAACAGTGACGCGCGCAATTCGTGCAGCTGCTGGACAATGGCCACCTTATTCGCCGCCTTCAGCGCTTCCTGAGCGCCGTCTTCATCATTGCGTTTCGCGCGGCGCAAAAGGCCCATCGCTGCTTCTTCTTCTGCGCGAATGGTAAAACCAACGATAGGCAGTCTTTCGGCAATTTCATCTGGCCCAATCAGCTTGGCCAGCATTTCATCGGTCGAATTGGGCGGCAAGATATGCGGTGACAGTCCATAGCCGTAGCGAATAGCGGCCAGCGTTGACGTGAATTGGGTCATCTGCAACCTATCAATTAAATACTGGGCAAACATAGACGCCACCGTCTTGGAAACCAAATCAAATTACGTGAGCCTAGCGATGTTCCGCCCAATGGCGCAAAAATATTTGCGTGGCATTTGACACATGACGGAAACGATCGCCACCCAGTTGCACCCCGCCATACCACCGCGTCACTACAACTATCACGCCGCTAACTTGTTCGCCTTCCAACACCCGAGCAATTCCCAGCCCCGCGCCACTTTCCCCGTCGTCGGATTTCAAGACACTGCCATCATCTAGAATAACGGCCCAAGAATTATGCGTTGCCTTCGCGAATTTCTTGCGCTTTTTTAGTTCTTTCAGAAACGCGTTCGCTTGTTCCTTTGACGAAACAAACCCACCAGAAACCGCATATTTGGAGCCCCTGTCGCTGATAATCTTTTCTAGTGTTTCTATGGCCATCGATACCCCAATATCAGGGTATTAATGGCATGGGCGCACATCAATACAAGCGGATATATTGGTTCAATACCCTATCGGTGGTGATTGAGTTTTGCGATCCGATGTCAAAGCTTTGTCTAAGCTCTCTAGCGCCGAACCTGCTGTTCCGGCCACAAAATAAGCATCTAGATCAATCATTGCCTGCCAAAGCGGGTAGTCGCCTTTTCCAGCCGCCAATGCAGCAAGACGGCGGTCAAGTTCAGCACCTGTTTCGCGCCGGTCATGCTGCATTTGCCGCACAACAATCGGGGCCGCTCTGCCAACCTTGATCGGATCGTCTTGTAATATCGTGCCCAATTGGAACAAATCCGCCAAGCCGGGCGAAACACGGTTCAACATACGTGGAATAAAATACACCCGCATAGGTCCGCTTTGTAACACTTCTTCGTACTGGCGATATTGAAAATCAATGCCCCAACGGATTTTATAGACTATTTCAGAAAGGGTTTTGTGATCCAGCGTTTGTTGCGCATCGCGACGCATCGCTTCAATCTGATAGTCACGGTGAAATGGGCATTGCAGCAACTTGTCAGCCAGCGAAGGTGCGATGCCATTTTTATCTGGTCGTTCAACCACAATACGCGCGTCCGCACTGTCGCAACGCCATTCCCGCAACAACACTTCGCCGTTAAGTGAAACGCTAGAAGCGATCGGATTTACCGAACAAGCCGTTAAGGTAATAAGGGCGCCAAATAAGGCTGGCAGCCCGAAAAATTTAAAATACATTTGCGCACCACCATTGTATGCCCCGATGTATTTATAACCGATCGTGCGGCCAATGTCTTGAAATCGTCACATTTTTTCAGCGGATGGCCGATTTCGTTACGCCTATGCAACAATGCTAAGTTGATTGTTTCGCAAACGAAAACAATTTGATGAAATGCTGGCAAATTAGGTCACTACGAGGTTGTAATGCACAATTTAATCTACACGCTATACGTGTTTATCGGATCGCTGGCAGGCGCAAACAGGCAACAAGACTAAGTCACGCTACCCCACAAATTCCGCCATTTCGGTTTAGTCCACCGGTAGAACCCTGATCCCGAGCTCGCGCAGCGCCTCATTCGTCGGCTCACTTGGCGCTTGCATCATCAGATCTTCCGCCCGTTGGTTCATCGGGAACATGATGACTTCGCGGATGTTCTCGGCATCCGCTAGCAACATTACCATACGGTCTACGCCGGGCGCGATGCCTGCGTGTGGCGGCGCGCCAAATTTAAAGGCGTTAATCATTCCGCCGAAATTTGCATCCACAAACGCACGGTCATGGCCGACTTTTTCAAAGGCTTTGTACATCACGTCGGGCTTGTGATTTCGCACGGCCCCTGACGACAGCTCGATCCCGTTACAAACGATGTCATATTGATACCCAAGAACGTCCAGTGGTTCCATTGTGTCCAGCGCTTCAGCCCCGCCTTGGGGCATGGAAAACGGATTGTGGCTGAAATCTAGGTCACCAGTTTCTTCATCTGCTTCATACATCGGGAAATCGACGATCCAGCAGAATTTGAACTCGTTCTTCCAAGCGTCATCTTTCTGGATATCCGCCCAAACCGCATCGCGGGCCTTGCCAGCAACCGCAATGAACGAAGACGGTTTGCCGCCCAAGAAAAATGCTGCGTCACCCAAACCAAGGCCAAGCTGTAGGCGCAGGGCCTCTGTGCGTTCCGGTCCGATATTTTTCGCCAAGGGGCCAGCAGCCTCCATGCCCTCACCAAGATCCCGCCAGAAGATATAGCCCATACCGGGCAGCCCTTCTTTTTGGGCAAACGAATTCATCCGGTCACAAAATTTGCGCGATCCACCGCCGGGGGCTGGAATGGCACGCACTTCATTGCCTTCGGTTTCCAGAAGTGACGCAAAAATCTTAAAGCCCGAGCCTGCGAAATGTTCGCTGACAACTTGCATCTTGATCGGGTTGCGCAAGTCTGGCTTATCATTGCCGTACCATAACATGCTATCGCGATACGCAATCCGCGGGAATTCTTGGGTTACCGGACGGCCTTTACCAAATTCTTCAAACACACCGCGCATCACAGGTTCGATCACTTGAAACACGTCTTCCTGTGTGGCAAAAGACATTTCCATATCCAGCTGGTAAAATTCACCTGGCGAGCGATCGGCGCGCGGGTCTTCGTCGCGAAAACACGGCGCGATTTGGAAATAGCGGTCAAATCCCGCCACCATAATCAACTGTTTGAACTGTTGCGGAGCTTGGGGCAGCGCATAAAACTTACCGGGATGCAGGCGCGAAGGCACCAGAAAATCGCGCGCGCCCTCAGGACTGGAGGCGGTCAAGATGGGCGTTTGATATTCATTAAATCCCTGATCGGTCATGCGCTTGCGCAGCGACGAGATCACCTTGGATCGCAAGACGATATTTTCGTGCAACTTTTCACGGCGCAAATCAAGAAAGCGGTATTTCAAGCGCGTTTCTTCGGGATAGTCTTGATCCCCGAAAACCGGCAATGGCAGCTCTTCTGCCGCATTTAAAACCTCGATCTCGCGCACAAACACCTCAACTTCGCCTGTCGGCAGTTTAGGGTTCACCAGCTCTGGATCACGCGCTTTTACTTCGCCATCAATGCGGATAACCCATTCACTGCGCACTTTTTCCACGTCGTTAAAGGCGGCCGAGTCAGGATCACACAACACCTGCGTCACGCCGTAATGATCGCGCAGATCGATGAACAGAATGCCACCGTGATCACGCACGCGATGTACCCAACCTGACAGGCGGACAGTTTGACCCACATGTGAGGCATTAAGTTCGGCGCAATTCTGGCTGCGATAAGCGTGCATAGGGTCCATTCCTTCGGGCGGTAATTTGGTCCCGCCGGATACACAGGTTCAGGGCGGTAATGTCAAGGTGGCAATGCGCGGGGATAACGGCCTGCACAAGCTTTACTGGGGCTCAAATGGCAGAACAACATTTTAACTTCTAGGTGTTTGGACGGTCACATTGACGCCCAAAGCATCGAAATTGGCACCTAACTATGACGTCAAGTGCTTGCGCATTAAAATACAAAAGCCTAGCGTCTGGAAAAACGAAATACAGGAATTACAACTGTGTCGACCATAACCTGGCGTGATGTTTTGATCTCGGGCATCTTAGCCATCAGCGTTCTTGCAATTTCCATTTCAGTTTTCGCGAACAGCCCCTCTGCGGATCTGATGGCCGTCTATTTGGCTGGGCAGCAATATGCCGCTGGGAATTTCGATCAAATTTATCCGGCATCGGCTGATACCTTCAACCTTGCAGTGCCTGCCAGCTGGCGGCAATTGGCTGTGGCGCATGGTTTGGGCGACATGCAACTTTTCCCTTACATTTACCCACCTCTTTGGGCTGCTCTTGCCGGCAAATTGGCAGGACTTGCACATCCATCAACAATATTTGCGATTTCACACTTCGTTAACCCGGTTTTACTGTTCGGCACGATATTTTTGTCATGGAGGGCTTTTCGTCCAACGAGTTCACTGCCTCTATGGATGTTGATCGGCGTTCTGGCTGTTTTCCCGACTGTGTACGGATTTATTGCGTTACACCAAAGCCAGCCACAAATTCTGGTCAGTTTTCTAATTGTTTTGGCCATTGAACGAAGTCGATCCAACAGGCCACTGAGTGCCGGTATGGCCTTGGCATTGGCGGCTTCAATCAAGTTGTATCCGGTCTTGTTCGTCGTCATATGGATTGGCTCTGGCGAGCGTCGTGCGATCAAATCCTTTGTTGTCTCGGGTGCTATTTTGGCAGCGGCGTCACTTATGTTTGGGGGCACCGATCTGCATCTCAATTTTCTAAGTCAAATTGCGACAATCAACGACACAGTTTTATTGACACAACTCTCGTTCAATTTTGACAGCCTTCTTGCCCAATTTTTTCTTAGCGATTTGTATTCCCCGAACGCTCAGGCCGCCCCGCATCTTACCAGTGCAACCGGAGTAAACCTGTTGAAGCCACAAGGGTTTGGTCTGGCATCCAAAGCGTTCTTAATCTTGTCGCTAGTGTTCATTTATTGGCGGGCTGCAAAAAGCACTGACAGCGATATATATACGCGATTATGGCCAGCAATGATAATTCTGGTGTCATTATTCGGCCCCCTCAGCTGGGCCTACCATTACATCGGCGCAGCCGTATTCTTTCCGGCATTAATAGTGACCGGCCCACGAAAAATGTCTTTTTGGGCGACTGCAATTGTCTTAATCGTGCTCAGTATTCCAGGAATTAAATTTCTGTCTTTGATCGAGATGGATTTTTATCTGGTGCAGGCAGTTGGCACCCTTGGCACAGGTTTAATCGCAGCCCTGTTTCTTTGGCCGGCACGCAAAAGCTAGATGTTTTATTGACCCAGTGAAATCGACTGGTGAAAACACCTTGAACCCACGCCACCAGCGCCTATAACCAGCGCAATTTGCAATTCGCACCCGAATCTTTGACTGACGCTATTGCGTCGGACATTCCGCGCAGGACCGATCATGCCAAAAAGAACAGACATCAAATCCATCATGATTATCGGTGCCGGGCCTATTATTATTGGCCAAGCCTGCGAGTTTGATTATTCGGGTGCGCAGGCCTGCAAAGCCTTAAAAGAAGAAGGCTACCGCGTCATTTTGGTGAACTCTAATCCCGCTACAATCATGACCGATCCGGCAATGGCCGATGCAACTTATATCGAACCGATCACGCCTGAAATCGTGGCCAATATCATCGAACAAGAACGCCCTGATGCTTTGCTGCCAACGATGGGCGGGCAAACTGGTTTGAACACAGCGTTGGCCCTTGATGATCTTGGCGTTTTGAAAAAATTCAATGTCGAACTGATTGGTGCAGATCGCCACGCCATTGAAATGGCTGAAGACCGCAAATTATTCCGCGAAGCGATGGATCGTTTGGGCATTGAAAACCCGCGCGCCACGATTGCCGAGACGATGCAGGACTGCATGGACGCTTTGGAAAATGTCGGCCTGCCCGCCATCATCCGGCCAGCCTTTACAATGGGCGGCACTGGCGGTGGCATTGCTTATAACCGCGAAGATTACGAAAAAATATGCGCGACTGGCCTAGATGCCAGCCCTGTCAGCCAAATTCTAATCGACGAAAGCCTATTGGGCTGGAAAGAATTTGAGATGGAAGTCGTGCGTGACCGCGCCGACAACGCCATCATCATCTGCGCCATCGAAAACATCGACCCAATGGGTGTGCATACGGGCGACAGCATCACCGTAGCCCCGTCCCTGACTTTGTCAGATAAAGAATACCAATTGATGCGCACGCTTTCGATCAACGTGCTGCGCGAAATTGGCGTCGAAACTGGCGGGTCCAACGTGCAATGGGCGGTTAACCCCGCTGACGGGCGTATGGTTGTTATTGAAATGAACCCACGTGTATCGCGATCAAGTGCTTTGGCGTCCAAAGCGACAGGTTTCCCGATTGCCAAGATTGCCGCAAAACTGGCTGTCGGCTATACACTGGACGAACTTGACAACGACATCACCAAAGTCACGCCCGCATCTTTTGAACCGACGATTGATTATGTCGTCACAAAAATCCCGCGCTTCGCCTTTGAAAAATTCCCCGGCGCCGAAGCGACGTTAACGACCGCAATGAAATCGGTCGGCGAAGCCATGGCCGTGGGTCGCACGATCCACGAAAGCCTGCAAAAGGCATTGGCATCGCTTGAAACCGGCCTAACCGGTTTTGATGAAATTGACATTGACGGCGCGCCAGAACGGGCCGCGATCATTAAAGCCCTATCTGCCCAAACGCCCGACCGTATGCGCCTAATCGCTCAAGCCATGCGCCACGGCCTTTCGGACGACGAGATTAACCAAGCCACATCGTTTGACCCGTGGTTCATTGCCCGCATTCGGGAAATCGTAGATATCGAGGCTGATATCCGCGCCGATGGCCTACCAAGTTCTGAAAGTGCGATGCGCCGACTAAAGATGTACGGCTTTACGGACGCGCGCCTTGCGATTCTTGCGAATACAACTGAGACCGAAGCCCGCCATGCTCGTCTGCGCCTAAACGTCAAAGCCTGTTTCAAACGCATTGATACCTGTGCTGCGGAATTTGAAGCGCAAACACCTTACATGTATTCGACATACGAAACCCCAGTGATGGGCGATGTAGAATGCGAAGCCCGCCCAACAGATCGCAAAAAGGTGGTCATCCTTGGCGGTGGCCCGAACCGTATCGGCCAGGGCATCGAATTTGACTATTGCTGCTGCCACGCCTGTTACGCGCTGACAGATGCGGGATATGAAACCATCATGATCAACTGCAATCCTGAAACGGTTTCCACCGATTACGACACCTCGGATCGCTTGTATTTTGAACCGCTAACACTGGAACATGTGCTGGAAATCCTGCGGGTTGAACAAGAAAACGGCACATTGCACGGTGTCATCGTGCAATTTGGCGGCCAAACCCCGTTAAAACTCGCTAACGCGCTTGAGGCCGAAGGCATCCCGATCCTTGGCACCACACCGGATGCCATTGATCTGGCCGAAGATCGTGAACGGTTTTCGCAACTTTTGGATGAATTAGAACTTAAGCAGCCTTATAATGGGATCGCCTCATCACCTGCGCAAGCTTTTGAAATTGCTAAAGATGTTGGCTATCCGCTTGTCATTCGCCCGTCTTATGTTCTGGGTGGTCGCGCCATGGAAATCGTGCGTGATGATGCGCAACTGACGCGCTATATCAACGAAGCTGTCAACGTGTCAGGCGACAGTCCCGTCCTGTTAGACAGCTACTTGATCGGCGCAATCGAAGTTGATGTCGATGCGCTTTGTGACGGTACATCGGTTCATGTCGCCGGCATCATGCAGCATATCGAAGAAGCAGGCGTGCATTCAGGCGACAGTGCCTGCAGTCTGCCGCCTTATTCATTGTCCCCCGAAATCATCGCCGAGATTAAAAAACAATCCCATGCACTGGCCTTAGGTCTGAACGTTGTTGGCTTAATGAACGTGCAATTCGCGGTCAAAGACGGTGAAATTTTCATACTTGAGGTGAACCCAAGGGCCAGCCGCACTGTTCCCTTCGTGGCCAAAGCCACCGATTCGGCGATTGCCTCTATCGCCGCGCGCCTGATGGCCGGCGAGCCCCTGTCAAACTTCCCCGAGCGCGCGCCTTATAAAGACGCGAACGAAGACGAGGTTTTGCCTTTCGCCGAACCAATGACACTAGCCGATCCAAACACCCCATGGTTTTCCGTGAAAGAGGCAGTGATGCCCTTTGACCGGTTCCCCGGTGTCGATACCATCCTTGGCCCTGAAATGCGGTCCACGGGTGAAGTCATGGGCTGGGATCGCACCTATGAACGCGCGTTTTTGAAGGCTCAACTTGGGGCTGGCACCAAAATCCCTGAAGGTGGGAAGTTATTCATGTCAATCAAAGACATGGACAAAACCCCCGCGATGATCGAGGCCGCAGAAATCATGGTTGAACTGGGTTTCGATCTGATCGCCACACGTGGCACTGCGTCGTTTCTTGTGGAGCACGGGCTTGAAGTTGAAATCGTCAACAAGGTCTATGAAGGCCGCCCCAACGTGGTCGACAACCTTAAGAACGGCGAAATCACGATGATTTTCAACTCAACCGAAGGCGCGCAGGCCGTAGAAGACAGCCGCGAAATCCGCTCGGTCGCATTATATGACCGCATCGTCTATTTCACGACGGCAGCAGCCAGCCATTCGATGGCACTAGCGATGAGGAATGCCCGTGAAGGCGAGATTAGTGTCCGGACGTTGCAGGGATAATCTATGTAAGCCACGAAAATACCTTTAAGTTATGTAGGCCGCGCTCTTGCAACTTCACGCACTCCAAAACTTACTTCTTCAACCAAATCGTTAAACATGCTATCCATCCCAACCAAACTCAAGGGATAGGAGCATCCAAATGCCAGAACTCGTTGCAACATATCAAACCGCCCTGCTTGCGCTTGCCGTGCTTGCGCTTGCGCTCGTTGTGCAAAGTTTCATCTCGGGTCTTGTCAAAAATGGCATCAAAGCGCAGCCATCTGGCGTGCCGGTTACTGGCGATATAAGCGACAGCACCTTCCGGATTGTGCGCACACACATGAACGGGATTGAAAATGCATCAGCACTTTTTGCAGCGTCATTGTTGGCCATGATTGCTGGTGCGGACGCCCAGTGGATCACTTGGTTGGTGCTGGCAGCGGTTGCGCTTAGGTTGGTTTATTGGCCGCTATACGTGTTTCGCATCGGTAAAGATGGTGCCGGATTGCGCACGTTCACACATGTGATCGCGTTGGTCGTAAACATTGTTATCGCTGTTTGGGCCGTCGCCGCTTTGATGTAACTCACCTAGCCACAAAAACCACTTGAACCGGGATAATTCTCGGTTCATTTATAGCTTCATGGCCAAGCTTTATTTTCACTATTCCACCATGAATGCAGGCAAATCCACGATCTTGCTGCAAGCCGCCCACAACTACGGCGAACGCGGCATGCAAACGTATTTGTTGACCTTCAATCTAGATGATCGCGCAGGCTCTGGTCGGATCGCGTCGCGCATCGGATTTGGCGACGAGGCTGATATCTTTGACGCAAGCACTGATCTGCTGAAAGCAATCGAAAATCGTATTTCCAAAGGGCCATGCGCCTGTGTGTTTATCGACGAGGCGCAATTTCTTAGCAAGGAACAAGTCTGGCAATTGGCCCGTGCCGTAGACGATCTTAAGATCCCGGTTATGTGTTACGGATTGCGCGTTGATTTTCGCGGAGAGCTGTTCCCGGGTTCAGCTGCTTTACTAGCGCTGGCCGATGAAATGCGCGAAGTCCGCACCATCTGCCATTGCGGTAAAAAGGCGACGATGGTTGTGCGCAATGGGCCGGACGGCAAAGCACTAAAAGACGGTGAACAAGTACAGATCGGGGGCAATGAAACCTATGTTTCTTTGTGCCGAAAGCATTGGCGTGAAGCAGTTGGCGATTAAGCCCGCTGAACAACCACCGAGCCCACGGAATACCCAGCACCAAACGAGCAAATTACACCCGTATCGCCTGAGGCCAAATCGTCGGAGTGTTTTGAAAACGAAATGATCGAACCGGCTGATGATGTGTTAGCATAGTCTTGTAGAATATTGGGTTGTTCACCTGCCTCCGGCACCCGTCCCAACACTTTCTTACCGATAAAATCGTTCATCGCCTTGTTGGCCTGATGCAGCCAAAGGCGTTTGATTTTATCCACCGAAATACCTTCGCTTTCAAGATGTTGTAAGATATGGGCCGAAACCATCGGCACCACTTCTTTGAACACTTTCCGGCCGTTTTGCATGAACTGCATATCGCGCCTGTCGTCGACACCCGCAGGCCGGGAGCGACGCAGAAAGCCGTTGTTATTCCGGATGTTATTTGAAAACTGTGTCGCACATTGTGTCGATAGTATTTTGAAATGCGCGCCTTTGGCATTTTCTTGGCGTTCAATCACTGTTGCCGTGCAAACATCGCCAAAGATGAAGTGGCAATCGCGATCGCGCCATTCCAAATGGCCAGAACAGATCTCGGGGTTAACCACGATCGCGCGGCGAACCGACCCTGCCCGCACCATGTCAGACGCCGCCTGAATACCGAAGGTCGCGCTGGAACAGGCGACATTCATATCAAAGGCAAATCCGCCCGTTCCCAGCAGCGCCTGCACTTCAATCGCCACAGCCGGATAAGCCCGTTCCAGATTGCTGGCGGCACAGATCACCAGATCAACATCGCCAGCGTCAATGCCTGCCTGCGCCAGTGCTTTGTTGCATGCATCAACGGCCATTTCGGCCATCACACCCGGTTCGTTATCGTCACGCTGCCTGAGGCTGGGGTGCATCATATCGGGATCAAGAACCCCCTTTTTGTCCAGCACATAGCGTTGTTCAATACCCGAGGCTTTGAAGATAAACTCAGACGAAGAATGTTCCACCGCCGCCAATTCACCCGCGGCAATTGCACCCGCATTTTTGGCGTTGGATTTGTCAGCGTAAGCGTTGAAAGCCACAACCAATTCATCATTTGTAATGATTTCTGACGGCGTAAACACACCAGTGCCGGTGATTGCAGGCTCAAACATCTAAGCGCTCCTAAATGGGTTTAGTCACTTCACCCCAGAGGGCCGCAAAGGTCAAGCATTGACCTTGTTTGGTGGAACTTTGCCCGCAAAGAACACCCTGATATTTTCAACGGCCATCAGGCCCATTTGCGTGCGAACCTCAAGTGAATTGGTGCCCAGATGCGGCAGAAGAACGACGTTTTCCATTGCTAACAACGCGGCAGGGACTTTGGGTTCATGTTCGTAAACGTCCAAGCCAGCCCCGGCCAATGTGCCCAAATTCAGCGCTTCGATCAACGCTTTTTCGTCAATGACATCGCCTCGCGCGGTGTTGACCAAAATAGCACCCGATTTGGCTGCACCAAGGGCATCTACGCCTATTAGATGATGGTTTTCGGGTGATCCCGGAACGCTGATTGATGTAATGTCGCTTGCTGCCATTACGGCCGCAATACTGTCCAGTTGCTGCGCGCCAGGCACGGTACAATCCGCCACTCTTGAGCGGTTGTAAAACACGACGTCCATGCCAAAGCCAAAATGCGCCCGCCTTGCGACAGCCTGACCGATACGGCCCATGCCGATTATGCCCAGAACTTTGCCACCGATATGTGTGCCCAACATCTGAGTCGGATGCCAGCCGTGCCAATTGCCGGATCGCACCAACCGCTCGCCCTCGCCTGCCCGCCTTGCGGTCATTAAAATAAGCGTCATCGCAATATCAGCGGTCGCGTCAGTGACAGCACCTGGCGTGTTGGTCACGGTAATGCCGCAAGTCGATGCGGCCCCAACATCGATGTGGTTATATCCGACACCGAAATTTGCAACCAATTTACATCTGGCGCTAGACCCATTGGCAAAAGCGGCTGCACTAAAACCATCGCCCAATGTTGGCAGCACGGCGTCAAACGTGTTCAACGCCTCGGCGCATTCGGCCGCAGTGTAAAGTTGGTTCTTATCTTCCATCGTCACGTCGCAAATTTCTTGCGCAGCCTTCACCACAGGTTCCGGCAACGGCCTTGTTATCAACAAGCTAGGTTTCGTCATCAATACATCCTCGCACCTGGTGCAATATCTTTATCTGGGGTTAAAAGAACTACATGGCCTTTAGCATCCGGCGCGCCCAATACCAGCACTTCTGACATGAATTTACCTATTTGACGCGGCGGGAAATTTACAACCGCCATCACCAATTTACCCGCAAGATCATCTGCCGAATAGTTTTCAGTAATTTGGGCTGACGATTTCTTTTGACCGATATCCACACCAAAATCGACCCATAGTTTAATCGCGGGCACGCGGGCTTCGGGGTAAGGTTCGGCGCGCACCACACGACCGGCGCGGATGTCGACCTTTAGAAATTCGTTGAATGTCAAATCTTTCGCTTGGTCAGCCACCCCGTCAATCATCAGACTTGCCCAATTCCCGGCCTCGGTTTGCCGCGGCTGCGACGGCGCGGTTCAAAAGCGGCGGAAATCCGGTTTCCGCGTCCATCAGAACCTCAAGCGCTGCGGCTGTTGTTCCGGCAGGTGACGTTACGTTGACCCTTAGTTGTGTGGCGTCTTCATCTGCCTGCTCGGCTAAGTCACCTGCCCCAGCAACCGTCGTGACCGCCAGTTTCATCGCCAAATCCGCAGGCAAGCCTTGCGCCTGCCCTGCGGCGGCCAGCGTTTCGATCAGGTGAAAGACATAGGCCGGACCGGACCCTGACACGGCGGTCACAGCATCCATCTGCGCTTCGTTTTCTAGGCGAACAGTTTGCCCGACAGCTTTCAGCAATGTTTCTGCCAATGCCATGGAAGCCTCGTCAACTTGCGAGTTCCCAAATAGCGCACTGATACCGTGACCGATGGCTGCAGGCGTGTTGGGCATGGCGCGAATGACGGGTGTGTCTTTGCCAAATGCCGCCTCGAAAGTCGCAATCGATGTGCCAGCCGCAATTGACAGAAATATCGTTTCGCCGCCGCCCAGTTTCTGCAGACTTGGTAACGCTTCGCCCATCATTTGTGGTTTGACAGCAAGAATGCAAATCGCGGGCGCTTCTGGTAAATCTGTGTTCAAATTCAACCCGTCTGCGACAAGCCCTTGCACCCAATCTGAGGGGTAGGGGTCCAACACAGTGGTGTTTTCCAAACGCAATCCGGCGTCGCGCCAGCCCGCCAACATGGCCGAGCCCATCTTACCGCAGCCTAGCAAAACCAGGCCTTGGTCATTCACATTTTCCAAAGTCATAGAACCCCCGCAAATTCAATATTTAGCAGAGCTTAGGCGGTTCCAAATGCCTGATCAATCGCAACTTTCATTGCTTGTTCAGGTGTTTCGTCGCCCCAACAAACAAGCTGGAATGCCGGATAAAACCGCTCGCAATTTGACACTGCAATATGCACCAACGCATCGATCTGCTCGGCCCCTGGCACTTCACCACCTGTCAGCACCAGACCATATCGATAAACCATAAGTTTCTGCTCGCCCCACAGCGTAAACGCCCCGGCCCAGCATTTGTCGTTGACGCAATTCAGAGTCTCAAAAAGCGCTGGCAACTTTTCTTTTGGTGGGTCCATTTCAAACGAACAAACCATCCGCAACGTTTCGTCATAAGACGACCAAGCCAAAGTGATCGAATATGTGCGCCACTGGCCTTCAATGGCCATCGCGATCTGATCGTCGGCGACGCGGTCAAAATCCCAAGCGTGATGTTCTGCTAGGGTTTCAACAATATCGATTGGGTGAATTTCAACATTTTCCAAAAACTGCTCGAGATTGGCCATGACCTGTTCCTTAATCAAGGGCGTCTGCGCTGGTGTAACCCCTGCTACAGACGGGGAGCCTCACTAGTGGTCGCGTCTTTTGTCGGCGACCTTACCAGATATGGTGGGCTGAAACGCCGGACCTGTAAAGGAAAACTTTGATGAAAATGCAAAGGAGTACCAAATCTGTGGACAGCTTCAGGCTTATCCACAGGACTTTTACCGCTTGTTAACCACGCTATTGGGTTTTTACTTTTTGGCCGCTGTCGTTTTTGCCTTGGACGCAGGTTTCGCCTTCGGTTTGGCGCCTGATTCCATCGCATCCAAGCGTGCTGTCAAAGCCGCATTTTCTTCACGGGCCTTCTGCGCCATCAAACGAACAGCGTCAAATTCTTCGCGAGTGACAAAATCACGATCCGCCAACCAGCGGTCCATCCAGCTTTTCATTGCTGTTTCCGCCTCGCCTTTGGCACCCTGGGCAACGCCAACCGCATTGCTCATCAAAGAGGAAATATCGTCGAAAATCTTGTTACGGGTTTGCATGATTGGCTCCATTCAACTTGCTTGCACCCTATATGGGCCGCTCACGAGGATTTGCCAAGGTTGCGGTTGACATAATATACCGCAATCGCACACGAATACACCCAGAGAAAATACACCCAGACTAAGGCCGGACCGTGCAATATATCCTTCCCTTTCCCGATATTTCGCCTGATATTTTCGCATTTCAGATCGGCGGCTTCACTCTTGCCCTGCGTTGGTATGCGCTGGCCTATATCACCGGTTTAATCCTTGCGTGGCGCTGGGTTGTGATTTTGGTTAACCGCCCTGCCTTATGGGTGGGTAACAAACCGCCAATGGCTGCCAAACAAGTCGAAGATTTGTTGACGTGGGTGATCCTTGGGGTAATCATCGGCGGCCGACTTGGTTTCGTTTTGTTCTATCAGCCTAGTTATTTTATGGCCTATCCTCTTGATATTCCAAAGGTTTGGCAAGGCGGCATGGCTTTTCACGGTGGATTTATAGGTGTAATCGTCGCCGGCGTAATTTACGCACGCCGCCATAAACTACCGGTTGCCAGCATTGGCGATTGCTTTGCTGTTACGGTTGCGATCGGCCT